>JBFZAX010000149.1:0-5527 GCA_041308805.1 Candidatus Omnitrophota bacterium
CATGAATAAGGACATGCCGTTCGTGACCCGGTTGCCGTCCCTGGTTTATCTTTGGGGATCGGCGTTGGATATTTCGGATGACGCGCTTAAGGGCGGCAACATCAAGAAGACGCTGATGTTCTCTTCGTCGGACCGGAGCTGGAAGGTCCCTGTTTCCGAGACCGGTTTTAACAGGGCGATGCTCGAATTTCCCAGATCGGGCTCTAAGGGGCGGTTTCCCCTGGCGGTGATGCTCGAGGGGGATTTCAACAATACGTTTGCCCAGGGCGCGTTGCCCGCGTGGCCTTCCAAGGAGGCTGCGGCGACGGATGCCGCCGCTGTTCCTCCTGCGGCGCCGGCGGAAGAGAAGGCTGATATGGGTACGCCGAAGCCGGGCCGGCTCATCCTGATCGGTTGCGCCAAGATGTTCTCGGACGATCTGTTGCCCCAGGGCGGCAATCTTTCCCTTTTGAGCAATATCGTCGACGGCCTGACGCTGGGGGAGGACCTTATCAAGATCCGTTCGGTCTCGTACCTGCGGCGTGACCTCAAGCGCGTTACCGACCGTCAGAAAGTTTTCTACAGGTTTTTGTCGGTCTTCCTCATGCCGTTGCTGCTGGCGGTCTTCGCCTTCCTGCGTCTCGTGTTGCGCCAAAAAGAAAAACAGTTCTACCTGATGGCTCGGGAGAGATGAGATGAACGCGCGCAAGCTCGTGATCATCGCGGCGGTCGTCGTTTTTTTGGCGGCGTTGGCGGCCGTGAAAAAGAACGTTCGGGACCGGCAAGCGGCTCAGGAAGATCAGGCGCCCCCCGTCGAAGAGGTGACGCTGGTCAGCGACCTGCCGGCGAACCTGGTTACCCGCATCGAGGTCTATAAGGGCGCGAAACCCGAGGAGAAACTCGTCCTGTCGAAAGAAGGCGAGGCGTGGACTGTCGCCAGCAAGTTCGGGGTCAAGGCCCGGCCGGATGAGGTCGACAGGATCTTTCGCGAGATGAAGGTCCTTAAGGGGGAGTTGAGGGTGGATTCGTCCGTCGTCTTCCCGGATTTCAAGATCGGCGATGATGAAGGATTGCACATTATCATGTCCGCCGGCGCCGAGAAACCTTTGTTGCATCTGGTCGTGGGGCTGCGCCGTGTGGGCTGGAACAAGAATTTCATGCGGCTGGAGGGCGAGCAGAGGATCGTCCTGGTATCCAAAGACCTCCTGAGGCTTTTGCGGGTCTTCGGCGACGAGGGGAAGGTCGACACCGCGTACGCGGCGGATTATAAGATGTTTTCTTTTGATCCTTCGCAAGTGGTCAAAGTGACGATCAGGCCCGCCGCTGCCAAAGAACCCCTTGTTCTGCGCAAGGATCCGGCTGCCGCGCCTCCGCAGTCTTCGTGGGCTTTTGATCCGCCGCTGCAGTCCCGGCGTGAGGAGCTCGATCCTGACAAGGCGCAGGCCTTGGTGCAGGCCGTGGCGGATATGGCAGGGCAGGACGCCGTCGACCCGGGCCTGGCGCAGGATCACGGCCTGCGTCCGGCGTCGACAGAGGTTATCCTGGAAGACGCCCAGGGCCAGACGGTCGCGCAGTTGAACATCGGCTCCCGGCTGGAATCGGAGAAGGTCAATTATGTCGAGGCCCGGCCTTCGGGCCTCTGCTTTAAAGTGGCCTCGGATACGGTCGATAAGGTCAAGGGGGATCGCGCTTCTTTCTTGAGGCTCAAGCAGCAGAACAAGAAATAGACAGGGCCCGCTCCCTGCGGGCCTTCAGCAAACCCGGAGCCTTTCCGGGTTTGGATCGTTATGGCCGGTCTTTTCGGACGGTCTTGCCGAAAAATTCTCAAAAACGGAGGAGATATGGATACCGGGATCACGGCGATCAATGACAGGGTCAAGAAAGAGAGCGTCTTTATCGCGAGCCTGCTGGCGGAGATGCGCAAGGTCATCGTCGGGCAGGACTACCTGTTGGAGCGCCTGCTGGTGGGGCTTCTGGCGAACGGTCATGTCCTCGTGGAAGGTGTGCCGGGGCTGGCGAAGACCCTCTCGATCAAGATGCTGGCGCAGGCGATCCATACGAAGTTCCAACGCATCCAGTTCACGCCGGACCTTTTGCCGGCCGACATCGTCGGGACGCTGATCTATAACCCCAAAGAAGGCACGTTCGCCACGAAAAAAGGGCCGATCTTCGCCAATATCATCCTGGCCGACGAGATCAACCGCGCGCCGGCCAAGGTCCAAAGCGCCCTTCTGGAGGCGATGCAGGAGCGCCAGGTCACGATCAGCGAGGAGACCTTTAAGCTCGAAGAGCCTTTCCTGGTGATGGCGACCCAGAACCCCATCGAGCAGGAGGGGACCTATCCTTTGCCGGAGGCCCAGGTCGACCGTTTCATGATGAAGGTCGCCATCAGTTATCCGACGATGGCCGAAGAGCAGCTGATCCTCAAGCGCATGAGCTTCACGCAGAAGAAGAACGAGGTCAGCCCCGTCGTTTCGCCGTCGGACATCCTCCGGGCCCGTTCGGTCGTCGACGAGATCTATGTCGACGAGAAGATCGAGCGTTACATCCTGGGCATCGTCTTCGCCACGCGCGATCCGAAGGCCTATAAGCTCGACAGCCTGTCCGGGCTGATCCAGTACGGCGCTTCGCCGCGCGCCACCATCTATCTGACGCTGGCGGCGAAGGCCTACGCTTTTATCCAGGGCCGCGGCTATGTGACGCCTCAGGACGTCAAGTCCATCGCGCCGGATGTCTTGAGGCACCGGGTTATCGTCAGTTACGAGGCAGAGGCGGAAGAGAAGACCTCGGAAGATATCGTCAAGGCGATCCTGGACCAGATCGAGGTGCCTTGATGATCCCCCGTGAGGTCCTGCGCAATATCCGGCGCATCCAGATCACGACCTCGCGGCTCGTCTCGGACGTCTTCGCCGGCCAGTATCAGAGCGTCTTCAAGGGCCGGGGGATGGAGTTCGACGAGGTCCGCGAATACATGCCGGGTGACGAGGTGCGCTCGATCGACTGGAACGTGACCGCCCGCATGGGACACCCGTATGTGAAGAAGTTCGTCGAGGAGCGCGAGCTGACGGTGATGCTCTTGGTGGACATGTCCGGCTCTTCGTTCTTCGGCACCGCCTGCCGCTCGAAGATCCAGCTCATCGCGGAGATCTGTTCGCTGTTAGCCTTCTCGGCGATCCGCAACAATGACCGCGTGGGGCTGGTCGTCTTCACCGACCGCGTGGAGAAGTTCATCCCGCCGCGCAAGGGCGTGCGCCACGTCCTGCGGGTCATCCGCGAGACCCTGTACTTCAAGCCCGACGGCCGCGCCACGGACATCAACGCAGCGCTGGAATACCTCAACAGGGTGGCGACCCGCCGCACCGTCACTTTCCTCATCTCCGATTTTTTGGCGCCTGATTTCAAGAAGGTCCTGGCGATCAGCAATAAGCGCCACGACATCGTGGCGATCACGGTCACGGACCCGCGGGAGGCTGAGCTGCCCCCGGTCGGGCTGCTTAAGATCTACGACCCGGAGACTGGCGGTTTCGGTCTCGTCGATACCTCCGATCCGCAGGTGCGTCGGGATTTTGCCGGGGCGGCCGAGGCGCGCCACCGGAGCCGGGCCCAGGTTTTCGGCTCGGCAGGCGTCGATGCGGTCGACGTGCGCACGGATGTCCCTTACGCGCGCAGCCTCATCCAATTTTTCAGGGCGCGGGAGAAGAGGCGCAGATGAGACGCGGGTTGTTTTTTGCCTTTATTCTGGCGGGCGGATGGGCGGCGGCCGCAACGGGCTTCGGCGAGCCTGCGCGCCCCGCGGCGCCTGTATCCGTCGAGACGCGCCTTTCCAGGCGTCAGGTCGCGATCGGTGAGCCGTTCCTTTACACGGTAGCCATAAAGGCTTCGCGGGAGACCGAGATCGCTCCTGTGCCCGGTGAAAAGAAGCTAGGGGGCGCGGATGTCCTTAAGGCCACTAGCCGGGAGCGCCGGTTTTTGGGACGCCGGACGGTCATCTATTCTTTCGAGCTGGTTGCTTATGAAGCCGGGGAGTTGCCCATCGTCCCTGTTCCGGTCAAATACCGTCCGGCCGCCGCGGGCGGTGATTGGCTTGAGGTCCGGACGAAAGAAGAAAAGATCAGCGTGGGGAGCCTGCTGCAGGGGGTTGCGGCCGATAAGGCGTCCTTGCGGGATATCAAATCTCCGCTGGGACTGAGGTCGGCGCGCCGGGTCTGGTGGTATTTGGCGGCGGCGCTCCTCTTCGGTTCCCTGGCGGCCTGGTTTTTCCGGCGCCGCCAAGAGGCCCAGCCACCCGTTCCGGCGCCTCCCCGTCCGGCCCAGGAGATCGCCTATGAACAATTGGAGGCCCTTCGCCGCAAAGATCTTATCCGCCAGGGGATGGTGGCAAAATATTACATCGAGCTTTCCGATATCGTCCGCCGCTATCTGGAGAACCGCTTCGCGTTGCGGGCTCCGGAGATGACGACCCAGGAATTTCTTTTTCATGCCCGGCAGGCCGCCGCGCTGAAAGGGGATCATCAGGCGCTCGTGAGAGATTTTTTGGAGTGCTGCGACCTCGTCAAGTTCGCCAAATACGTTCCCGCCGCAGACGTGGCTGAGGAGGTCTTTTTGTCCGCCAGAAAACTTGTCGACGAGACGAAGGCGGAGGCCGTTGTTTCGCAGAGCCTGGAGGAGGCCGCATGACCTTTGTCGCCGTCTTCTTTTGGGCGCTCGCGCCGTTGGCCGTCGCGGTCCTGTGGGTCGCTCGCCGGCGGCAGAAGGAGGGCGGGCTTCGTTTCTCTTCGCAGGAGTTGTTGCGCGGCCTGAAGAAGACGCCCCGGCAGCGGTGGGAGGGGAGCCTCTTCGTCCTGAGGGCCGCCGCCGTGATCCTCATGATAGGCGCCCTGGCCCGGCCCCGGGCGCCGATCGCGGACTCCAAGATCGAGACCGAGGGGGTCGATATCGTTTTGGCGCTGGATGTCTCTACCAGCATGCTCGCCGAAGATTTTCTTTGGGGCCAGCAACGCCGCAACCGGGTGGAGGTGGTTAAAGAGGTCGTCAGGGATTTCATCGCGCAACGGACCAATGACCGTCTCTCTCTGGTGGTTTTCGGCGCCCGGCCCTATGTGGCGTGTCCGTTGACCTTTGATCATGGGTGGCTTTTAGAAAGCCTCAGCCGTGTGAAAGCCGGTATGGTCGAGGACGGCACGGCCATCGGTTCGGGACTCGCCGCTTCCCTGAACCGGCTGCGCGGCTCAAAGGTCAAGAGCCGGGTCGTCGTCCTCTTGACGGACGGTCGCAACAACGCGGGCAAGATCGCGCCGGTGACGGCCGCGGAAGCCGCGGCAGCCCTGAAGGCGAAGGTTTATACCATCGGCGTAGGGTCCCAGGGGGAGGTGCCCTATCCGGTCCGGGACCTTTTCGGGAACACCGTTTATCAGCAAGTCCGGATCGACCTCGACGAGGATCTTCTGAAGAAGATCGCTCAGGCGACCGGCGCCCAATATTTCCGGGCGGCGGACACCGGCAGTCTTCAGAAGGTCTATGCGGAGATCGACAAACTTGAAAAGACGCC
>JBFZAX010000150.1:0-4862 GCA_041308805.1 Candidatus Omnitrophota bacterium
GAGCTTGATCATGTTTTCCCCGGTCATCTTTACGATGAGCGCTTGAACTCTCTGGCGCTGCTTCTTGAGCCCCACATTGATCTTGAGCTCTCTATCCTGGAGGAAGGCGGAGAAGAGGACATAATGGTCGTGAACGAGTCTATCGATGTTCTTTCGGATCAGGAAAGGGAGGGGTCGTCTCCGATCGGATCTGATACGAAACGAGGTGGCCGTCTTCCGTCTTTCATGGATTCCCGCGGTACGCTAAACAGGGGCACTCCCTCCGCAATATCTTCTCCCGTAAAAGGCGATAAGGAAGCGGTTCGAGCGATTGATGAGGATCCTGAGTTTGATCCGGACAGGATGGACGGCCTGCAGCGGGTGGGCGAAGACGACTATCGTGGTATCGAGGAAGACGGCCCTCTGCGCGTCCATGCGAATTCTTATTGGAATGAGGTCGGGACGTTCGGTTCGTTGGATAGCCCGTTGCTTGGTAGCCGGTCCGTCAGCTCGCCGGTCTTGGCGAGGTCCGCGGTCGACGGTCCATGGTCCACGGACGAGGCCCACGACGCACGACGTGTGACGCGCGAGTCCAGCAGCCCCGCGGCCGACCATCACAGCTGGCTCGCCCGCAACGCCCCCGTGGTCGGGGACTACTCCGTCTTCAGCTTCCAGATGGAGAATGGGTTAGATAGGGGCCTATTGGAGCGCTTGCCGAAGGTGATCGCCGAATTCATGCTTGAAAGATACCAGGCGGTTTACGATGCCCAAGCGATAGAAGTCATAGCCAAGCTTGTTGCTCAGGCCGTCATGACGGGCGGCTTAGGGGCCCTGATGACGGACCTCAACGACGGGTATGGGAAGAACGGAGTGGATATCACCTCGGTCAATCCGCTCTACAACCGGATCCAGGGGATCGTCCGCTGTCTCCCCGAGGAGCTTCCGCAGACGATCAAGGACGAGGTCATGAACGGATACCTCCTTGGCGAAATCCTCAGAAAGACCTTAGAGCTCACCGATATCGAATTAGGCGACGTCGTGTTGAGATCGGAGGTCTTTAAGAACAACGCCAACGGTAACGCCGGCGAGATCATCGGCAAGCCGATCAAGACGAGGGTCTATAAGACGACGAGCCTCTATGGTCGCGTGCCGGTCTATTATTGCGACGCCTATTATGAGAACGGACAAAAGGAGAAGGCGTATATCTTCTTTCAGACCTATCCCGATGACGACTGGCGCGACGTCCAGATGGCGGTCTTCAACGAGATGGCCCAGCTGTTGATCAAAGAGCTGCAAAGGAGGAAAGAAGCGCAAGAGAACGTCATCTTCATCGAGAACGAGATCTTCGTGAGCCTGCCCAAGAACCACTTCTCCTCACGGAATATCAAGCGGGTCGAGCACCACATCAACCACACGATCTGGAAGCCGGGCCTGTATGAGCCGCGGGACTACTCTTTTGAGCTATTGGGATTCCCTGAGTTCTACCGTCCGTATATCGTCCACGAGGTCGAGAAATTCGGTCACAAAACCACCGTCATCAGCATCGTGGAATACATCATGATGGCCGCCGACTTTGTCACCGGGGTGGGGCTCTTCGAGCACACCCCTGTCCTCAAGAGGCTTTTCCCTTCCTGGGCGGATAAGATCTGGGGATACAATCAAGGAGGGATCCGCAGCACCAACGGCGCCCTCCTGGAAAAGTGGCAGGGTCAGGAGATCCGCGGAGCCCTGGATCAGGTCAAAAAGAAGCTCGGGCTAAGCGAAGATTCGGATGATGCGGAACTGTTCGATCTGATCCAGAAGAACCAGAACAAAGCGTTGCGCCGTCAAATGATCAGGCGGCTGGAGGCCATAAAGGCCTTTTACGTGCTCGTCCTTCTTTTATGGCTGAAGGTCAACCAGTCGCAAGACATGGGAGGAGGCACGTGGCTGGAGGAAACGCTTAAGGACTCGCCTTACGCGCAGAGGGATATGGCCGTTGTTCGCGATGAGTGGAGGAAAATGTTGATCAGCGCCCTGCACGATGAATCCCACTGGTCGCTCGTTTTAAGGAGGTTCGGCCCCCTGGTCAACCTTTTGCTCGCCCAGCCGATCGCCTCCAATACGAGGCGGCAGGTCTCTTATAAAGGCCCGAGAAAGTATAAAGAGCTCTTGGAAAAGTTTGAGGAGAGGTTCAAGGATCACGCTTCCATAAAACGGGCCATCTCCATGTTGAGGCAGCTCGCCCAGAAGTTTAGCCACGAGGCGGAGGATATCGCCGGGCAGGATGAAGCCGCCAGACAGGCCGTCAGCGCGTTGAATCAGTTCGTAGATAAATTCGAGAATGGAATGGGGGATGCCTCCGGTGACGTCGATTCCGCCAGGCAATCTGTCAGCATGCTGGAACGGTTCCTCGCCTCCCGCACGCGAGTGATCATCGGCGGAAGGATGTTCGACCGCAAAAACAGAGGAGACGAGCAATTATTCGAAGAATTGAAAGAACGCGCCAGGCGCCTGGGGCTAAGAGACAGGTTCGCTTTTATAGAGAACTACAACAACAAGGACGCCGAGATCATCTTTAAGGGGGCGGCGGCGTCCATCATGCTGGCCGATGAGTTCCTGGAGGCCTCGGCCACCAGCATGATGAAGATCCTCCTCAATCTGGGGGCTTTGATGGGCGTCTTCGGAGGGGCGATGCCCGAATTGTTCAACATCGTGCACAAGGCCTCCGGCAAGGCGATCGACGTGCTCGACGCATCCGTGACGCCTGAAAACTTCCACGACAAGCTGGTCTACGAGCTTAAAAGCGGCGGCTTTGAGATAACCAACGGCCGCCTGATCGAATTCTCCAAGGAAAAGAGCACGGAGCCGGCGGGAGGGCGCCGGCCCTGCGTCTTTAGCCTCAACGAGGCCTTGGTTTGGTTAGGAGAGACCTATCGTTCCCAGGAAGCGCGCCAAAAACTGATGTATGAAACCTTGCTTACGACGCCTAAGGTTGATATCGAGAAAAGCCAGGCCCGGGCCCATGTCAAGCTCTGGGAGCGGGCGATCCAGACCCAAAAGGAGCTCGAAGAGTTCGTCTGGACCCTTAAGTACAAGACCCCCGAGTTCAACGAGCTGTTGAGCCGGAATGTGCCTTTGGTTGAGTTCGCCTGGGTCTATAAGGAATGGAAATGCGAATCGAGGTGTTTGAAGGAGCCGAAGGACAAAGAGAAGACCAACGTGTTGGCCTTTTTGGATACCTTCAGGGCTGTGCGCGTTCTGGGCGAAGGCCAGATGCTTGGCTGGAGCCTGGCGCACCACCACTCCTCCGGTTTTGCGCAGGGCGATGTGCTCAGGCACTTAGAGGAGCTCCTCGCCATGCCGGGTCTGGAACTGCTTCACAAGCGCATCCTGGCGTTCTCGGAGGAAGCGAAGGCAGAGGCAGCTTGGGAGAAGAGGGCGCAGATCACCCTGAAAGCGCTGCATTTCTTGGAGAAGGTCGTCGATACCGCGATGGTTCCGCCGGCGAATGAGGGAAAGGCTCCCGAAACATCGAGTTCGCCCGTTTCCGACGCGCAAGGGATCCGCAAGCTGAGCGCCGTGCCGCAAGGGGCTCAATGGGCTGGCCGTAGGGCGTTTGTTCCCTACGGCAGGAAGTTGCTCGAGCTTAAGCTTGCGCATCAATTGCCGGACGGTTCTTATGATCCCGATGATATTCCTCTGCTGGACAATGAGGCCCGGATGATGGCCCTCGAAGGGATCTCCCGGTATCAGCCGCTTAACGGGGACGGTTCGTTCATCGCTCATCTTAGAGGCAGGATTGAAGGAGGCTCGATCAATTGGAAGGGCCGAGGAAAAAAATATTATCCGGCGCTCTCTTATCTGTCTCCCCGGAAAAGCCAGTATGATTTTATCGCGAAATTTGAGCAGCCGGAGAAGGTCATCGGACCGGCGGCCGCTTTTTCAGCCTGGCAGCTCGGCAAGCTCATTTCTGTCGGGTTGTGCCATGCGACGCTCATGCCGTTCACGCACCAAAAGAGAGCTTGGCGTTGGGATTATAGCGATCCGGTGGGGAGCTTTAAGCTTTCATTGGCCGATCTTTTGTTCGCGAACATAACGCTGGCGGGCCTACGGGATTGGGAGCACGTGATGGTTCCGCCGTCCGAGGACTACCATCCGGAAGTCTTTGTGGATGGATATTCGGTGTTTAGATGCGTCCCGAATGATCCTTTAGAATCTTGGTTTGGCCAGCAGCTGGGGGAGCATTCGATCGCCACCAGCGGGGCAGGGATTCTCAATGATCTGAAGACTGAAAAGATCGCTGAGTTTTTGGAGAGGAACGGCCGCAGATATTTCAAAGCGGCCGCGTCGGAATCCTTGGCACGGCCGTATCCTCCGCAGAACATCGAGCTCCTGATCGGTCAAATGCGCGGCTTCGAAAGCGGCAGAAAGGTGAAGATCGGGGAAGATGGAGCCGCAGCATTATCCGGATGGATCCGGCAGCTGACCCACGAGTTCAAGAAGACCGAAGCCTTCGCGCGCATCTCGAAGCTGATCGAATCCCGCCCAGATTTTATTTCGTCCGAAAAGAAAACGCTTGCCAGCTCTCCCGCAGTCACCAAGAAAGAGCTCCTGGAGACCGTCAAGAGGATCATCCGTAACGAAAGATATCTGAAGACGCCTGTCCTGGCTGTGCAGCAGGAGGATGACGTCTTCGTGATCCTCTCTCGCGCTCAGGACCGTGTTGAGGCGAGAGGGAGGGTCTGGAAGACGCGGGAATTCGGGCTCTTCAAGCCTTTTTATGCGATCAAGGGAGCGCCTGAGACGATGCGGAACAGGTTGCTGGGCGGCGCGTTCTATGCGGTCGCCCATGAGGATCCGCGCCGGGCGATCTCTTCGGAGCTTTATCGTTTCGGTTCATT
>JBFZAX010000151.1:0-3003 GCA_041308805.1 Candidatus Omnitrophota bacterium
CATCTTCTCTTTCCGTTTAACGCAACTTCCTTAACCTTCTTAACGTTATTAACCTCCTTAACCTGCTGCCATCGGACCTCGGACTTCGATCTTTTCGGCTTTGACCATAGACCATAGACTATAGACTATAGACCATCGACGCCGTTAAAACCTTGAGACTTTTCTATAGCGTTCTTTCCAGGATGCGGTGATTCTTATGAGCCATAATATTGAAGTCGTCAAGATCAAGAAACCCGAAGCCGCGAATATCATCATCGGCCAGGCACACTTCATCAAGACCGTGGAAGATATCTATGAGGCGCTGGCGCAGAGCGTGCCCGGGTGCCGCTTCGGCGTCGCTTTCTGCGAGGCGTCCGGGCCGTGCCTGGTGCGGGCGGAAGGGACGGACGAAAGCCTTAAAAAGCTCGCCGTCGAGAACGCGCTGAGCGTCGGCTGCGGGCATACTTTTTTCATCCTGCTCGACGGCACCTATCCCGTGAACGTCCTTAACGCCGTCAAAGGCGTCGCCGAGGTCTGCGGTATCTATTGCGCGACCGCCAACCCGCTCGAGGTCGTCGTCGCAGAGACGGCCGCCGGCCGGGGTATCTTGGGCGTGGTGGACGGCAGCCCTCCTAAGGGGGCTGAAAGCGCGCCGGATGTCCGGGAGCGCAAAGACCTTTTGCGTAAGATCGGATATAAGCTGTAAGTTTATCGGGCTCAGGCCTCGCGCGCGGCCGGACACCTTGAGCGTTTAACTATGACAAAAAAGAGGGGGATCAGTCGGCGCTTCACCTACGCGCTGAGCCGGTGGGGGGTAGGTTTTTTTGATATTGTGGTCAGCGCTTTTCCGCTGTCCGTGCTGTACCCTCTTTGCGATCTTTTGGGATGGTTGGGTTATGTCCTGGCTTTTCAGCAGCGCCGCGTCGCTTTTGAGAACCTGGCCCGGGCGTTCGGCAGGGAGCGGTCCGGCCGGGAGATCGGACAGATCGCCCGCCGCTGTTTTAACGCCATGGCGACCTCGGCCGTCGAGTTTTTCATGTTCATGCGCCGGCCTCAGCTCCTGCGCAAGTATGTGGAGGTCGTGGGCTGGAGCAATCTCGATAAGGCCCTGGCCAAAGGCCGCGGGGTCGTCATCGTCAGCGCGCATTTCGGGAATTTTCCGGTCCTCCTGTCGCGGCTGGCCCTGCAGGGCTATAAGGTCCACGCGATGCTGCGGCATATGCGCGACCCCGGTCTCGATGATCTTTTTGAGCGCAAGCGCCTCCATGTCGGGGTCGGCTCGGTCTATACCCAGCCGCGCGAGGCGTGCGTCCGGCACAGCCTCGAGGTCCTGCGCGACAACGAGATCCTTTTTGTCCAGCTCGACCAGAATTTCGGCACGGGCGGCGTTTTCGTCGACTTCTTCGGAACGAAGGCGGCCACGGCGACCGGGCCGGTCGTCCTTTCGCTGAGGACCCAGGCCGCGCTCGTTCCGGTTTTTATCTACCGCTTGCGGGGGCCCCGCCACCGGGTCGTCATCAAGCCCGCGCTCGAAGCCGGGGCCGGCGAGACCAAGGAGAGTCGGGTCCTGCATCTCGTGCAAGAGCTGACGACCCTGATCGAAGGGTATGTGCGGCGATATCCGCATGAATGGAGCTGGATCCATAAGCGCTGGAAAGCGCAGCCGAAGGTGAAGAATTGAAGTTAGTCTATAGTCGATGGTCAATGGTCGATTGTCTATGCCCTGAAACGAAGTCGGAAGTCCGAAGTCCGAAAAATCCGACCTCGGACATCGGTCCTCGGACTTCGATCCTTTCCATTGACAATAGACCATAGACTATCGACGCCGTTGAGACCTTGAGACTTTCGTAAGGAGGCATAAGATGACCCATGAGAAGAAGAGGGGTGCTTCAGAGACGAAAAAAGCGCTCAAGATGGCTGTTGGCGCCATCGTTATCCTTTTCGGTGTGGCCCTGACGCTTTTCTTTTTTCAGGAGCTCAAAGACTTGATCGCGGGCGCTATCGGGCCTTTGTTGATCCTCGCGGGTCTGGTTACGGTGGCGATCGCCAAGGAATAGGCGTCGATATCCCGGTTTCAAAATGACAACTAAGGAGGATATCCTATGATAGGCGGAGCGGGTGTTTTACAAAAGAGATCTTCATTAAGGGTTGCCGTGGGAAGGGGGCTGGCCGTCGGCGTTTTTGTCGCGCTGTTGAGCATCGCTTCTCTTGTCAAAGTTCCTTTGCCCTTTACGCCGGTGCCTGTGACTCTTCAGGTCTTGGTCGTCGCATTGGCCGCCGGATTGCTTGGGCCCGGCCGCGGCAGCGCCGCTGTCCTTCTCTATGTGGTTTTGGGGGCGGCGGGAGCGCCTGTCTTCGCGAATGCCGGCGCCGGATTTCTTTATATGGCAGGGCCCACCGGAGGCTATCTGTTAGGTTTCCTGGGGGCGGCATGGATCATCGGCGTCCTTCGTGAAGCTTTTCCCAGCAAGAAGATAAGCATCATATTTTTTCAGATGGCCGCGGGTGTCGCGGTCGTATATCTTCTGGGCGGATGTTGGCTGTCCGTCGGATGGGGCTGGGCCGCGCCCCGCATCTGGACCTTGGCGATCGCGCCGTTCGTCGGGGCCGATATCGCCAAAGTCTTCCTGGCGGCTCTTATCGTCAAAGGCGTTGGGGAGAAATGGGGAGGCTTGCCATGAAGATCTCTGAGATCATGACCCGGGAAGTCCGTTCGCTCGATCCGCAAGTCTCAGTTGCCGAGGCGGTCAAGAAGCTTCTGGAGGACCGGATCAGCGGTCTTCCGGTCGTTGACGCCAAGGGGAAGTTGGTCGGGATGTTCACGGAGAAGGATGTTCTCAAGGCGATCCTGCCTTCTTATGTGTCGAACGTGGGCCGTTTCGTCTACGAGAACAACCCGAAGACGGTCCAGAGCAAGGTCGCGAAGCTGAGCGATTACAAGGTCGAACAGTTCATGCGTAAAGAGATCGTCACCGTCCAGCCGCAGAAACGTGTTTGCGAAGCCGCCCATATCATGCTGACGCA
>JBFZAX010000152.1:0-3543 GCA_041308805.1 Candidatus Omnitrophota bacterium
TGATCACCTGCGAGGTCTGTTCCCGGATCCTGTATCTCTGGGAAGACCTGGCCTCTTAACATGATGGACGCTTACATCGACGGCGCTTCCCTGGGAAATCCCGGCGAGGCCGGGATCGGGATCGTCTTTGCCGACGGCCCGCAGACGGTCAAGAACATCTCCCGTCCCATCGGCCGCCAGACGAACAACGTGGCCGAATACACGGCGCTCGTCTTCGCGCTCCAGGAAGCGCTCCTGATGCGCGTCAAGCGCCTGCGGGTCTTTTCCGACAGCGAATTGCTCTGCCGCCAGATGACCGGCGCCTATAAGGTCAAGAGCGACGGCCTGCGCCCGATCTTCGAGCAGGCGCGGCATCTGACCGGCGGATTCGAGCGCTTCGAGATCAAACACATCCCCCGAGAGCAGAACAAAGGCGCGGATAAGCTTGCGCGGCTCGGGGCCAAAAAAAATAAAACACAGCCTTCGAAACCCGACATGAGCCGGATGGCCGCTTCTTCGCTTCGCGAAGAAGAGGAAAGTCCGAGCTCTCGAGGACAGCGCAGCGGCTAAAAACCGCCCTTTTCGTCCAAACGGGCGAAGAGAGGACTCCTTAACCGGCTTCGCCGGTGAGGACCCCGGTGCTCACGCACCGGGGAGAGCCACAGAGACGAGTCTTCCCGCCAAAAGCAGGAAGGGTGAAACGCGGCAATCTCTGCGCAGAGCAAAGCCAAGTAGGTCCTGACGCCCCGTCTGACGGGGATAGGACGGTCCGTCTGAACACCAGAGTCAGGACGGGTTGGCTGCTTGAGGCCGCGGACCGATCCGCGGTCCCAGAGAAATGGCCATCGTCCGCCTTCGGGCGCGATGACAAAACTCGGCTTACAGGCTTGTGTCGGGAGAGATACCTAGCGCAGAAAATCAATCCGGGCCGCGCTTGGCGCCGTCCGGATCATCGGAAAGACAAAGGAGAGGACCATGTCAGGGCATTCAAAATGGGCAAGCATCAAGCATAAGAAAGCGGCGATCGACGCCAAACGCGGACAGCTCTTCACCAAGCTGATCAAAGAGCTGACGGCGGCCGCCCGTTCCGGCGGCGGGAACACCGAGACCAACATCCGCCTGCGCACCGCGATAGCCAAGGCCAAGGAATCCAACATGCCGGGGGACAACATTGATAAAGCGATCAAGCGCGGCACCGGCGAACTGCCCGGCATCACCTATGAAGAAGCCACCTATGAGGGATACGGGCCTTCCGGCATCGCGATTATGATCGATGTGGTCACGGACAACAAGAACCGCACGACCGCGGAGCTGCGCAATCTCATATCCAAAAAAGGAGGCAACCTGGCTTCCGCCGGGTCGGTGAGCTTCCTTTTCCAGAAAAAAGGATACGTGGAGGTCGAAAAAAGCGCCATCGAAGAAGATAAGCTGCTGAACATCGTCCTGGAAGCCGGGGCAGAAGACGTGAAGTCCGAAGGCAAGACTCACGAGATCACGACCCAGCCCCAGGACCTGGAATCCGTCAAGGCGGCTCTGGACGCGGCCAAGATCGCCGTCCAGTCCGCGGAGATCACCATGATCCCTTCCACGACCATCAAGGTCACGGACAAAGGGGCGGCCAACACGATCCTGGCGCTCATGGAGAGCATTGAAGAACACGAAGACGTCCAGCACGTTTATTCGAACTTTGACATTCCGGACGAACTGATCGAAACCTCTGAATAGGACGCCATGCGGATCCTCGGGATCGACCCAGGATTGAACGTGACCGGTTACGGCGTGATCGACGCCGACGGCAGGCGCTTCACCCTGGTCGACGCGGGTTTTATCCGCACCGACAGGCGCCAGAAACTCCCCCAGAGGCTCGCGCAGATCCACGCGGGGCTGGCCAAGGTCCTCGACGCGCACCGGCCGCAAACGCTGGTCTTGGAAAAACTCTACAGCCACTCCCGCCATCCGGTGACGTCGTCCCTGCTGGGCCACGCGCGGGGGGTCATCTGCATGCTCGCCGAGCAGAAGAATATCCCCTTCGTCGAATACCCCGCGACGCGCGTCAAAAAAGCCACGACGGGGCACGGCCACGCGTCCAAAGCGCAGGTCCAGCGGATGATCGAGCACACCCTCGGCGCTCCCGCGGGAAACTTCGGGCCCGCGGACACGACCGACGCGATCTCGCTGGCCGTCACCCACGCCTACATGTTAGGAGCTAAGGCCGACCGATGATCGCGCGCTTAAGCGGAAAACTGCTGGAAAAAAAGAACCAGTCGGTCCTGCTGGAGAACGACGGCATCGCTTACGAGGTCTTCCTGCCGATGATCGCCTTGCAGCGCGTAGAAGAACATCTGGGGCCCGAAGGCCTTCTGACGCTGGTTATCTATCATTATCATCAGATCAACCAATCGCACAGCATCCCGATACTGATCGGCTTTCTCAACGAGGTGGAAAAAGATTTCTTTGAAATCTTCATAACGGTCTCGGGCATAGGCCCCAAAGCGGCCCTGCGCGCGCTTAACAGCCCGATCTCCGCGATCGCCCGGGCTATCGACGACGCAGATGCCGGTTTTCTGCGGTCTCTGCCGGGTATCGGGCCCCAGCGCGCCAAAGAGATCATCGCTAAGCTCCAGGGCAAGATCGGCCGCTTCGGCCTCATCCAGGACGGGCCGGGTCCGGCCGCTGCGCGCAAAGAAAATAGCCCGGCGCCCGACGACCTGACGCAAGAAGCGATCGGTGTCCTCTTGCAGCTGCAATACAAAAGAAATGAAGCCAAGGAAATGGTCCAGGACGCGCTCAAGAAGAACGCCGGCGTCCGCAGCCTCGAAGATCTCCTGAACGCTATCTACAAACAACGCATAGGAAGGTAGCCCATGGAAGGAACCCTGGAAAGAGAACATATCCGATCGGCCATCGAATCACTCATCTTCATCAGCGACAAGCCCATTTTGTTGGAAGACTTAAAGAAACTTTTCGAACCCCTGGAGACCTCCGAGATCCGCAGCTTGATCGAATCGCTCAAAAAAGAGCTGGAGGCGAGGGGGAGCGGGGTGCGCATCGCGGAGATCGCCGGTGGATTCCAAATGGTGACCGCCGCCCAGAACGCGCCCGTCATCAAAAAGTTCTACAAGATCAAACATACGGAAAAGTTGACCGGCCCGTCGCTCGAGACCCTGGCGATCATCGCCTATAAACAGCCGGTCACGCGCATCGATATCGAAGCCATCCGGGGCGTCAATGTGGACGGCGTCGTCAAAAGCCTCCTGGAAAAGAGCCTGATCCGCATCGTCGGCCACAAGGAGGTCATCGGCCGGCCTTTCGTCTACGGCACGACGCGCCAGTTCCTCGATTATTTCGGGCTGCGCTCGCTCGAAGAGTTGCCCAAGATCGAAGAGTTCGCCCAGCAAGACCTGACGCTAGGCATGAAGCTGGCCAGCGGGGAAGGCGAGATCACTCCCCTGACCGATGAAGAGACCCTGGCGCTGCAAAAACAGGAAACCGTCCCCAGCGAGGAGAAGGCGCATGAAGATCCAAGCCATCCGCAGACGCATTGATTCCCTGGACACGAAGATC
>JBFZAX010000153.1:0-3551 GCA_041308805.1 Candidatus Omnitrophota bacterium
GGGTTGCTCGAGCCTGATGAGGGAGCGGTCAAGGTGAGCGGCCGGGTCGGCAGCCTGATGGACCTGGGCGCGGGTTTTCACCCGGAGCTGACCGGCCGCGATAACCTGCTGCTGAACGCCAGCCTTTACAATTTTACCAAAGATCAGATCGGCGAACGTCTCGAAGAGATCCTGGCCTTTGCGGACATCGGCAAGTTCATCGACGCGCCCCTGCGCTGTTATTCTCAGGGGATGTACGTGCGCCTGGCATTCAGTCTCGCGATCCACATCGATCCCGATATCCTCCTGGTGGATGATTGCTTGGCCGTGGGAGACAAGGATTTCCAGTTGAAGTGCCTTGACAGGATCCTGCAGCTTAAAGAGCGTCTGGTGACGATCGTTTTCGTAACCCACGATATGAATCTGGCGCGCGAGGTCTGCGAGCGCGGCATCTACGTGCGCAAGGGAGAGATCGCGGCGGACGGGAACGTAGAGGAGGCTGTGAAGGCTTACGCTTCGCCCATCGCCGTAGACAGGACCGTCTTTAAATATTTGGGCGCCCAGCTCGCCCGCGAAGAAGAAGAGCGCAAGCGCCGGGAAGAAGAAGAGAAGGAGCTTAGGCGGGAATTCGAGCGACAGACAGCCGAGCGGTATCAGCGTCAGGACGAAGAGCGCCGTCGCCTATGGGAAGAGGAAAAGCTTCGCCAGGACGAAGAGCGCCGCCGGGAATGGGAGGCGGAAGTCCATCGCCAGAATGAGCAGATCGAGGAGCGTTCCCGCCAGCGGGAGCAGGATATCCTCCGCCAGGACAAAGAGCGGCGCCGGGAGTGGGAAGAGGAGGTCGGCCGGCAGAACGAGCAGATCGAGGAGCGTTCCCGGCAGCAGGAGCAAGAGATCCTCCGCCAGGACGAAGAGCGGCGCCGGCAGTGGGAGCAAGAGGTGGGCCGGCTCAATGAAGAACGGCGTTTACAGTGGGAAGAAGAAATTCGACGCCAGGATGAAGAGCGCCGGCGTGAATGGGAGGCGGAAGTTCACCGCCAGAACGAGCAGATCGATGAGCGTTCCCGGCAGCGGGAGCAGGAGATCCTCCGCCAGGACGAAGAGCGTCTCCGGGAATGGGAAGAGGAGGTTCGGCGGCAGAACGAAGAGCGCTCCCGCCAATGGGAAGAAGAGATGCGGCGCCAGGATGGAGAGCGCCGTCGGGAATGGGAGGCCGAGGTCCGTCGTCAGCAGCAGCGTCAAAAAGAAGAGGATGAGGTGCGCAGAAAAGAGCATGAGCGGCTGGAGATCGAGCGGCTCAGGAAGAAAGAAGAAGTGAAGCGGCAGCGTCAAGGGCCGATGGAGGTCTTTTTTGACAATGGCCGCATAAGGATCTTTTATAAAGACGCCGAACTGACCGGGCCGGCGGGTTTTCAGGCGGTCTTCAGGGGTTTTAACGGCGAAGAGTACGCCTCCGGGATGTCGCATGTGCGTCTCAGGAAAGTCTCCGAGAAGGAGACTGTCTGTTTCGTGAAGTGGGGCGGGGCGCTGAAGACTTTTCAGTTCTGGCGAGTCCGGCTGGAGGAAGACTCTTTGGACATCGAGATCGTCATGCAGCTGCGCCGCAAAAAGCCTGTCTGTAACGAACGCGTCCATCTGGCGTTGACGGACGCCTGCGCCGGGTCGGTGACGCGGCTCGATGAACATCCTTCGGATACTCTCGTGACCGACGGCCAGCCCGCGCTGGCTTTTATCTCTTCGCTCGGCCGGCAGGTCACCGGGGTCTTCCCGGGGCCGGATAAGTCCCCCACCTTGTATTTTATGACCGTGCCGGACCGGGAGCGTTATCGCGCCGAGCAGCCGGAAAAATTCCGCTACGAATATTTCAAGGGCCGCATTCAGGTCGGCAAGGCCGCTAAGGTCAAGCCGGTCTCCCGTAAGGCGACGGGGGTCCTGCGGTCGGGAAATTTGGAGGCTGTTTTTGAGGATGGGCATTTTCAGCTGAAATGGAAAGAGCGCCCTTTGACCGTCTGTCTGGGTGTTTACACGGCGCTGTGTTCGCGCGGCGTCTGGCATGACTCCAGCAAGGCGCTGTGGACGCTGCGGGAGGCGTCGGCGGACAAGATCATCATCGAAGGGTTCTGGCCCTGGAGGGCTGTTTCTCAGCTATGGGAAATGAGATCGCTGGGAGAGGGGGGCTTGCGCTGGGCTATCTCGATGGAGGTTTATCGCAAGGAGCTTATTGATATCGAGGAGACCGCGCTCATGGTCGGCGAGAACCACGGCCGCTGGTCTGCGGGTCCCGATTCCGGTGTTTTTCCCCAGGAGTTCACGAGCGACGATTATTTCCGTTATTGCGTCTGGGCCGGACCGCCGGACGGCAAGACGGCGGTGACATTGCGGGCGCCGCGGGCCCCCGCCGTCGTCTTTAAGCCGGCGGCATCTGCCGACCACCGGCTTTTTATCGAGAGCACCAGCCATATCGGTGATACGCGGGCGCGCCTGATCCATTTTTTAAAAGTCCGGCCGCGCGGCCAAGACCTGGTGGAGCCCGGACAGTTCAGATATTTCCAAGGGGATATCTTTGTCACGGAAAAGGAGAGCCTATGAGGGTCGCCAAATTCTTGAAGCACGCGTCATCCATTTTCTTGCTGGGCGGCATCGCCATCGCGGCCGTTTCCTTTGAAGTCCTTTCGTTCGGTTTCTGGTTCATCGTCTTCTGGGGGCTGCTGTTGACGCTGGCGACGCGGCTCTTTGCGAACGCGGGACAGATCCTTTTCGAGATGCGCGCGGAGCTGCTGCGGACCGTCGTCAACATCGAGCGGGCGACGTATCAGTCGAACGCGATCCTGCGCGAGATACGGGATCTGGTAGATAAAGAGAGCTAGTTTTACTCGAATGATCGCGAATTAGTCTATAGTCAATGGTCGATAGTCGATTGTCTATGTTTAAAAACCAAAGCAGAAATGATGAGGCTTTTTGGCTTTGACTATAGACCATAGACTATAGACTATCGACCACGTTGAGACCTTGAGACTCTTGTATTTTAAATAAACTGACTCATATATGAAGATCGCTCTTCTCAACTTGCCGTGGAAGCGCGGCCGCGCGTGGGGCGTGCGCGCCGGCTCCCGCTGGCCGCACATAAAGACCCCCCAGGAAAAAGACTACCTGCCTTTCCCTTTTTTCCTCGCCACCGCCGCGGCGCTCCTGGAGCGCGAAGGTTTCGAAGTCTGCCTGATCGATGCGCTGGCCGAAGAGATCCCGGTTTCGGCCGTCCTTCAGAAGCTCAAACGGGAGAAGCCGGACCTTCTGGTCGCCGAGACCTCGACGCCTTCCTTGCTCAACGACCTGGAGATCCTCAAGAAGTCTTTTTCGCGTTGGCCGACGGTCTTGTGCGGGCCTGACGTGACGATCCGCGAAGAATCGTTCCTGCGCGATGTCCCTTTTGTGTCTTACGTGATGGCGGGGGAGTACGAGCAGACGCTTTTGGAATTGGCGCAGGCGTTGCGCGACGAAAAGCCCCTTGAGGCCGTCGCAGGGCTGATCTATCGTTCGGGCTCCTCGGTGCGCGTGAATCCTGCGCGCCCTCT
>JBFZAX010000154.1:0-5290 GCA_041308805.1 Candidatus Omnitrophota bacterium
TTCTGGCCGTCTACAGGATCGGCAGCTATATCCCGACGCCGGGCGTCAACGGCGCGGCGATCGCGGAGCTTTTTAAAAGGATCGCCTCCTCCGATGGAGGCGCGCTCTTTGGCATCATGAACATGTTTTCCGGCGGCGCGATGAGCCGCATGACGATCTTCGCCTTGGGGATCATGCCGTACATCTCCTGCTCGATCATCGTGCAGCTCCTGACGGCGGTCATCCCGGCCCTGGAGAAACTGGCCCACGAGGGACGCTCGGGCCACGAGAAGATCAACCAGTACACGCGTTACGGCACGGTCGTCCTCTCCCTGATCCAATCTTATTTCATCGCGCTGTGGGTGGAGAACCTCGGCCGCGGCGAGAACCTGGGGATCGTCATGCTCTCCCCCTGGAGCTTCCGCATCCTGACGGTCCTGACGCTGACGACGGGAACGATCTTCATCATGTGGCTGGGCGAACAGATCCAGGAGCACGGGATCGGCAACGGCATCTCGCTGGTGATCACGGCCGGGATCGTTTCCCGGATCCCTTCCGCCGGATACCAGTTGTGGGTCCTCTTCTCGCCGTATTCGCCGTCCAAAAGGACGCTGGAGCCATACGTCTTCGTCATCATGGCGGTTTTGCTCGTCGCCGTCGTCCTGGCGGTCACCATGGTGATCCAGTCCCAGCGCAAGATCCCCGTGCAGTACGCGCGCCGGGTGGTGGGCCGCAAGGTGTACGGCGGCCAGAGCACTTATATCCCGTTGAAGATCGACCAGTCGGGGATCATCGCGATCATCTTCGCCCAGTCGATCATCCTTTTTCCGGCGACCATCGCGTCGTTCATCCCCAGTCAGGGGTTCCGCACCTTTGCGGAGAATCTGGTGCGCGGGCATTGGCTCTACACCGTCGTGTATTCCCTACTGATCATTTTTTTCTGTTATTTTTACACGGCGATCGTCTTCAACCCCGTCGATATATCGGAGAACATGAAAAAATACGGCGGTTTTGTCCCGGGGATCCGGCCCGGCAAGCCCACCGCGGAGTACCTCGATTACGTGATGACGCGCCTGACGCTGGCCGGGGCCATCTTCATGGCTTTTATGGCGATCTTCCCGGACGTGATCATGGCGTGGCTGAAGATCCCGTATCTGGTGGCTTCTTTCTTCGGCGGAACAGGTCTTCTGATCACGGTCGGCGTCGTGCTGGATACCGTTAAGCAGATCGAATCTCACCTTCTCATGCGCAACTACGAAGGATTTCTGAAGTCCACCCGTATCCGGGGAAGGCGCTGAGATGAAGCTTATTTTGTTCGGACCACCGGGCGCGGGGAAGGGGACCCAGGCAAAACTTTTGAGCGAACGGTTGCGTCTGCCGCATATCTCAACGGGCGATATCCTGCGCAACGAGGTCAAGAACCAGTCCGACCTGGGACGTCAGGCCAAGGGGTTCATGGAGTCGGGCCAGCTCGTTCCCGACACCCTGGTGTCGGAGATGGTGAAAAAGCGCCTGGCAGCGGACGACCTGGGCAAGGGGTTTATCCTGGACGGGTATCCCAGGACAGAATCTCAGGCCAAGTCCCTGGACGGGTTTCTTTCTGGGGGCGTTGATAAGGCCTTTTATCTCTCGACCTGCGAAAAGGTCGTTCTTCAGCGGCTGACGGGGCGCCGAGTGTGCCCCACGTGCGGGACGAATTATCATCTCGTGAACATGCCGCCGAAAAAAGATTCGCTCTGCGACCGGTGCGCCGTGGCGTTGTTCCAGCGTCCGGATGACAATGAAGAGACGGTCAGGAACCGCCTTCGGGTGTATTTAAAGGAATCCCAGGCGGTCCTGGATCACTATAAACGTCAGGGAAAACTCGAAGACGTCAGCGGCGATCTTGACGCCGAAGATGTTTATAAGGTCATTTCACGAAAAATCGCGGTTCTTTTAAATAAATGATCCCGATCAAGACTTGTCAGGACATCGACAGGATGAAGCGCTCCGGTCGGGTCCTCGCTCAGGTCATGCAGGCGCTCGCCGGCCTCGTCAAGCCCGACGTGACGACGGGGGAGATTGACGCAGAAGCCGCCGAGGCGATCGCCGCGTTCAAAGTGCGGTCGGCTTTTAAGAACTATCGGGGATACCCGGCTCACATTTGCGTATCGGTGAACGAAGAGGTCGTTCACGGGATCCCGGGGCCGCGCAGGCTCAAGGACGGGGATATCGTCAGTCTTGATATCGGGATCGAAATGGACGGTTACTACGCGGATATGGCTGAGACGTTCGCCGTCGGGGCTGTTGATGCCGTGAAGAGGGCGCTGGTAGAAACAGCTCGGCTTTCCCTGGAAAAGGCGATCGAGGCCGTGCGGCCGGGCAACAAGCTTTTTGATATTTCGAACGCCGTGCAGCAATGCGTGGAGTCACGCGGATTTTCGGTGGTGCGCCATTTTGTGGGCCACGGCATCGGCCGGCAGCTCCATGAAGAGCCGCAGGTTCCCAACTTCGGGGCCCCGCATACGGGACCGGTCCTCAAGGAGGGTATGGTCTTTGCGATCGAGCCGATGATCAACGCCGGGACCTGGGAGATCGAGGTCCTGGCCGACGGATGGACGGCGGTCACGAAGGACCGTCAGCCGTCCGCCCATTTTGAGCATACCGTGGCGGTGGGCAAGGACGGACCGGTGGTTTTAACGCGATAAAGATATGGCTAAAGAAGAAGCGATCGAAGTGGAAGGGGTCATCACGGAATCATTGCCGAACGCGATGTTCCGGGTTGAATTAGAGAACGGACACAAGATCTTGGCGCATGTCTCCGGAAAGATCCGGATGCATTTCATCAGGATCCTTCCGGGAGATAAGGTCAAGGTGGAGCTTTCGCCTTACGACCTGTCGCGCGGCCGGATCACATTCCGCTGCAAGTAGGACGGGACTTATGAAAGTGAAAGCTTCTGTGCGCCGGATCTGCAACAACTGCAAGATCATCAAGCGCAATGGTATTTTGAGGGTGATCTGCTTGAATCCGAAGCATAAGCAGAAACAGGGATAACTGCCGGCGGGTTTCGGTGTCAGGAAATCTGGCACCGCTGCGCCCGTCCGACAGGGATCATAGAAGAGGTGATTGATGCCCAGAATTCTAGGTGTAGACATTCCTAAAGAGAAGAGGATCGACGTTTCCCTTAGGTATCTTTACGGAGTCGGGGAGACGATGTCGAGCGCTATCCTTAAAGAGGCCGGGATCGAGCCGGCAAAGCGCGCCAAGGACCTCAGCGAGGAAGAGATCTCGCGGATCACCGCGGTCCTCCAGAAAGGGGCCCGCGTCGAAGGGGACTTGCGCCGGGAGATCTCCCAGAACATCAAGCGGCTGATGGATATCGGATCCTACCGAGGCATGCGCCATAAGAAATCTTTGCCGGTGCGCGGGCAGCGCACGCGCACCAACGCGCGCACCCGGAAAGGCCCGCGCAAGAACGTCGGGATCATCAAGGCTGCCGAGGCGGCACCGGTCAAGAAGCCGGCTCCTCCCAGATAAGCAGTACCGTTTTTCAAGGAGCATCTATTTAAGGAGAGCGCATGGCACAGAAAGGCAAGAAAAAGGGAAAAAAGGTCCTGACGTCGTCGAGCGGCATCGCCCACATCCAGGCGAGCTTCAATAATACGATCGTCACCATCACGGACCGCCAGGGCAATGTGATCGTCTGGTCCAGCCCCGGCGTCGTGGGGTTCAAGGGGTCCAAGAAGTCGACGCCTTTCGCGGCGCAGGTCGCGGCCAGCGATGCCGCCAAGAAGGCCAAGGACCTCGGGTTGGCCGAGGTCGAGGTTTACGTGAACGGGCCAGGGTCGGGTCGCGAATCGGCGATCCGCGCTATCGCCGCCGCGGGCCTGCAGATCAAGATGATCCGGGACGTTACGCCTGTCCCGCATAACGGTTGCCGCCCGCCGAAACGACGGCGCGTTTAGCGACAACGCAAAAGACCTGTCTCCGCACAGCGGGCGCAGGCTCTAAGAGTGCCGAAAGAGGGAAATTAATGGGAAAATATCTGGGTCCAAGTTGCCGGTTGTGTCGTCGGGAGTCCATGAAGCTCTTTTTAAAAGGGTCGCGCTGCAACACGGAGAAGTGCGGCGTCGCGCGCCGCGCCTTTGCGCCGGGGCAGCACGGCCAGTCTCGCGCGGCCAAGCTCTCCAATTACGGGCTGCAGCTGCGTGAAAAACAGAAGGTCAAGAGGATCTACGGGGTCATGGAGCGCCAGTTCCGGCGGTATTTCCAGATCGCTTCGAAATCCAAAGGGGTCACGGGCCAGGTGCTGCTGCGCGAGCTGGAGCGGCGGCTGGACAACGTGCTCTTCCGGATGGGTTTTGCCACTTCGCATATGCAAGCCCGCCAGATCGTCCGTCACGGGTCCGTCTACGTGAACAGCCGCAGGGTCAATATCCCGTCTTATTCGGTCAGTCAGGGTGATGTCGTTGAGATCAAGGGGTCCGAAGGCGTCAGGAAGGCTGTGCGCGCGAATGCCGATCTGAGCAAGGACCGGGGGACTCCGGCGTGGATCAACGCAGACCCGGAAAATCTCAAAGGCAAGGTCACGAGGCTTCCGGAGCGCGATGACATCCGGCTGCCCATTCAGGAACAGTTGATCGTTGAGTTGTATTCGAAGTGATCCGAGGGAGAAGGTTCCCGTTCGCAAATTAAGGAGGCAAGATGGGGATTAAGTGGAAAGATTTTCAGCTGCCTAAGTTTTTAGAGATAGATGAGTCATCCCACACGCCCACGTTCGCCCGGTTCGTCGCCGAGCCGTTTGAGCGCGGCTTCGGGGTTACCCTCGGCAACTCCCTGCGCCGAGTGCTCTTGTCTTCCATCGAGGGCAGCGCGGTCACTTCGGTCAAGATCGACAGTGTCCTGCATGAGTTCAGCAGCATGGAGGGAGTGCTGGAGGATATCACGGACATCATGCTTAACCTGAAGAACCTTATCCTGCGCTCCCATTCGCGGGCGACCAAGTCCATCTATATCAAAAAAGACAAGGCGGGCGAGGTTACGGCGCGGGATATCATCACCGACGGGACGGTCGAGATCTTGAATCCCGACCTGCATATCGCCACGCTGACTAAAGAAATCAAATTTCATGCGGAGATCGAAGTGGGCCGGGGCCGCGGTTACGTCCCAGCCGAGGTGAACAAGAAAGACGAGCAGGCGATCGGCGCCGTCGCCACGGATTCCGTCTTTTCTCCGGTGCGCAAGGTCACGTATCACGTCGAGAACACGCGGGTGGGGCAGAAGACGGACTATGACCGCCTGGTCATGGAGGTCTTTACCAACGGCAGCATC
>JBFZAX010000155.1:0-3177 GCA_041308805.1 Candidatus Omnitrophota bacterium
CGGTTATTCTGCCTGATATTTTCAGTGGTCCGCCTTTTTTATGATGAGATCAAGAAATGTGTGAAGCCTGACAGACATTATCAAAGTCGGCGGTGCAGGTTAAGAAGCGACGAACGAATTCCGGGGTCGACTATACCCCAAAGGGAAGGAAGCAGATCAACGGTGGCGCCGCGCGGCAAAGGCGAAAGGCAGAAAATAAGATCTCCAGGATCGTTCGCAAGACCGGAACTGGTTATCGCCGGCAAAATAATCCACGAGGGCTTCTCGCACGCGGGCAAGTTCTCTGAGGCGCGCCCCTCCCCGGACGCTCTCCAGCGTCAGGTCCATGAGCTCGAGCGCGCGCTCAAAGGCCTTGCGGCTGTAGTCCTCGTTGCGCTTCGCCCGCCAGCTCAGGGTGCGTTCCACTTCGCTGCCCACATTGGCCATCTGCTCGAAAAAAGACAGCTCTCTCCAGCGCCCTGCGGCAAGATCCTTATGCCGAAAACTCATCGCCTGACCCTCTTCGCCACCACCTCGGCGATCTTCTTGCGCATCTCTGCGTCGTCCACGCTGCGGCTCCGGTTCCCCTGGGACGGGCGCATATTGATCATCGAGTCAAATTCAACGAAATCCTCACCCTGAAGCCCCGGGTAAAGATTGATCCCCCAAAGGCTCCTCTGCTTCGATCCGCTCTCAAGGAGCAGCGCTTCGAGGTCGGCATGAAGCTCGGCGTCAACAGCGAGAAGCTCCCTGTCAACATCCACCACCGCCTTGACCATATCTCCAAAGACAGCGGCCATCTGCGTGAGTTCGTCGAGCGGCAGGCTTTCAGAAACTATTTTCATAGTGCTGATTATATCTTAAGAACATCCCCTCCGCAAGCAGCATGCTTACCGAGAGACTGGGCCTGAGCTCGCCGAAAAATCCTTCTGAAAATGACAAGGCCCTTCGAACCTGCCCGGCTTGTGCTGAGCGAGGCCCGAAGGGCCGAGTCGAAGCACTCCCCCCGGAAGACTCGAACTTCCGACCTGGTGGTTAACAGCCACTCGCTCTACCAACTGAGCTAGGGGGGAATATATTATCAAAGAATCAAATACCTAATTCATCGAGACATTGCCTGCCTTGGTTGGAGTCAAATTATAAAGAAAAAAAGCTGCGACGTCAAGGAAAGTCGCTACATCTCCCGGCGGCCTTCGATGGCGCGCGCCAGCGTCGCGGGGTCCGCGTACTCCAGGTTGCTGCCCACGGGCAGGCCGATGCCGATGCGCATCACCCGGACGCCCAGCGGCCGGATCAGCTTCGTCAGATAGATCGCGGTCGCCTCTCCTTCCGTGTCCGAGTCCGTCGCGATGACGACCTCTGCGATACCGTCTTTCTTGACCCGCTCAATGAGGCCGTCGACCTTCAGGTCATGGGGTCCCCGCCCCTCGAGCGGCGAGATCGCCCCCAGCAACACATGATACGTACCGTGAAAAGTGGCGCTGCGCTCGATATTCTCGACGTCCTTGGGGGTCTCTACCACGCACACCAGCTTCTTGTCGCGTTTGGGGTCGGCGCAGATCCCGCAGATATCGCTCTCGCTGAAATTATTGCAGCGGCTGCAGAAACAGACCGACGCCTTGACGTTGGCGATGGCGTCGATCAAGCCGGCCACTTCGTCCTTGTCCGATTCAAGGAGGCGATAAACGATCCGCTGGGCGCTGCGGCGACCAATGCCCGGCAGTCTCATCAACTCCTCGATCAGCTTTTCAATCGTCCCCAGGCTGTATCCGGCCATAGCGATAAAAAGAGTTAAGCTTTTTTGATGACCTTGCCCTGGAACAGATCCAGGGCAGATTTAATAAAAGGGTCATCCTGTTCGGCGACGGCCGGTTCGCGGGATGCCGAAAGCCCATCGACGATCTCGAGCTTCAACCGCAAAGAGCCGTTCATCACCGCGTTCAGCGCCCCTTCCAGGATCTTCATATTATCTTTATGGGCGAGGGCTTCTTTGAAGAAGACGGCGCCCTTCGGAAAACCGATGGTCAGCATATCCTTCTCTAAAAGGACGGGCGACGCCTCTCTGAGATAAGTCGCCAGCGACATCTTGACCTGAGAAAGATTTTGCAACAATGCCGCCCACTTCTCTTTGACTTCCTCGATGGAAAAACACACGGAGGAAGGCGGATCCGGGATCATCGAAGAAGCCGCGGGGGCCGCAGGATCCGCCGGCGGCGGAGCCGGAGATCCCTTCACAGGGGCCGACGGCCGGACATCCCGCACCTCGGGCGCCGGAGGCTTTGCGGGGGCGGCCGGTGACGATGTTCCGACGGAAGCGCTTCTCTTCCCCCCTATATGGGCGAGCTTGACCGCGAGCACTTCCAGGGGGATCCCGGCAGATCGCATCTTGCGGGCCATTTCCTGGGCGGCGAAGATATGCGAAATAGATGTCATGATATCGGCCAGGGTCAAGGCCTCGGACTGGCGCAGCATCTTTTTGATGGCCTCGCCGGGCAGGTCGATCAGGCGCTCGGCGGACGCCCTGGCGACCTTCAGGACCATCAGATGACGATAGTATTCCAAAAGCCCTTCCAGGAAAGTATGCGCATCCTTGCCCTGCCCGACCAGCGCGGCGACCAGGTCGATGCCCCCCGCGATGTCGTGAGCCGTCACCCTCTCGACAAAACCGTAGAACATGTCCGGCTCGATGATCCCCAGGACGGCGATCACATCGCTGAGCCTGATCTCCTGCTGGGAAAAAGAGAACATCTGGTCGAGGATGGATTCCGCGTCCCGCAGGCTGCCCTCCGCCGCCTTGGCGATGGCCAGGAAGACATCCTGGTCGATAGAGACCGTCTCCTGGCGCGAGATCTCCTTGAGCTTTTCGATGATCTTGAGGTTCGGGATCCGTACAAAATCAAAACGCTGGCACCGCGACAGGATCGTCGGCAGCACCTTCTGCGGCTGGGTCGTCGCAAAGACGAACTTCACGTAAGCCGGCGGCTCTTCGAGGGTCTTCAGCAACGCGTTGAACGCCTCGGCCGTCAGCATGTGGACCTCGTCGATAATATAAACCTTACAGCGGCCGTTCAGCGGCGCGAACTTGACGTTTTCGCGCAGGGTGCGGATCTCGTCGATCCCCCGGTTCGACGCGCCGTCGATCTCGATGACGTCGAGGCTGCGGCCGTCGGCGATCTCCCGGCAGGCGCTGCAGACGCC
>JBFZAX010000156.1:0-4504 GCA_041308805.1 Candidatus Omnitrophota bacterium
CGGCAAAGGGGCTCAGGTCGATGCCGCCGAAACGGAAAAGATAGGCAAACTCGTTGGTGGAGCCGAGGCGGCCGACATCATCGGTCTGGCTCTCGTCGGCGGCGGCGTCAGAGAGATACGCCAGCGCGGTCGAATTCTTGTAATAAAAAGACGAGTCCATGATCCGCTGCTGGACCGTTCCCAGTTTCACCTCCGGGAATTTCTGCAGGACGTCGTCAAAATCGTTGACGCGGGGCTCCACCATCATGCTCAGGGTGGCCTGAGGATAGGCATGGGCGCCGAGCACGTAGGACGACGGGCTGACATCCCGGACATATTCCCGGTAGAAATAATCTTTGCGGAATTCCTCGTCCGACTGCTTGAAGAATTCCATCATCACTTGGTCTCTCTCCGATATATCCCACTTATGCCTCAGCTCAGCCCGGTAGCGGTCATCGGGGATCCCGGCCGCAGGGTCATCTTCATTGATATAATAAACTTTCATGTTGCTAGTCCCCACCCGGCGCGTGTTGTAGTGCAGGTCCGCTCCCGGAGCCCAACCCTGGCGCTCATACCAGCCCAAATGGAGCCGGCCGGACGCCTGGTCGTTGAGATAGTAGCGATACGACCCCAATAATACCGTCCCGAAATCATCCGTATGGCCGGGAGTGATCATAAACCGGGGCCGGGTATCAGTGACCTTCTGGGAATACCTGGGCAGGTAAAAGAGGGGCACGTCAAGAACAGAAAGCTTCACCCCTTTGGCCGTCACCACCTGGTTGGGGTCCATGGTGATCTCGTTACTCTTGAGGCAATAATGGGGATGCTCCAGGTCGCACGTGGAGATCGCGCCGTCAGTGAGAACGAACTTCGACTCAGAGACCTTCTCCATGACCTCGGCGCTGCCATAATATGGGGCCATGCGCATATAAGTACCGACGACCGTGCCCGTCTGGTCCCCGAAATCATAAGTGACCATCGAGCCTTCAAAGCTCTCCCCGCCCGGCCTGAAGAACTTGACATTCCCTTCCGCGATCACGATCTTCTCTTCCAAAAAGACGCGCACCCTGTCGCAGGTGATGCGGGCGTCCTGATGGACGATCTCCACATGGCCCTGCGCCGTCATCTCCCGGCCGTCCGCTTTAAACTCCAGACTGTCGCCGTTGACGGTGACGGGCTGCTTGGCGACTTCACTCCAGCCCGGCGGCGGCGCCGCCATCCCGAACACCAAGAGCCCTGCCGCGAGTTGAACCCCACGGGCTAACGCCCGCAGCCCCTTTTGTTTCGGTCTTCTACTGACCGTGGGGTGAAATCCCGCCCGAAGGCCATTCAACCATACCCTCACAGACATGGCCTTCTGGGTGCGGGGCAAAAAACGGTTCCTCAACGCGGGACCTCGATCTTTTCTTTTGCCAATAAGGCCGCACCCAGGACGCCTGCGTCATGACCGAGCTGCGCTCTTTTGATCCTGACTTTTCCCTTCAATTGCCGCATCGCATGGCGGCGCAAGGCGCAGCGGATAGCGCCGATGAGGATACTGCCCGCCGATGAAACGCCGCCGCCGATGACGATGACCTGGGGATTGAACACATTGACGACCCCGGCCGCCGCAAAACCTATCCTCTGGCCGACATCCTGCCAGATCTTCCGGGCGCGGCCATGGCCTTTGCGCGCCATTTTGCTGAGATCTTCGAGGGCGACAGGCCGGCCAAAAAGACGGCTCGCCTGCGCGAGGATCGCGCGATTGCCCGCATACTGCTCCAGGCACCCCCGGCCGCCGCAATCACAAGGAGGGCCATCGGGGACGACGGGGATATGCCCTACCTCCCCACCCATGAACATCGGCCCCCGGTAAATACGGCCATCCATAATGAGGGCGCCGCCGACCCCCGTGCCCAACGTCAGGCATAGTGCGTGGGAAAAACCCCGCGCCGCCCCCTTACGGGCCTCTGCCAACGCCATGGCATTGGCGTCGTTCTCGATAAAAACAGGGATCGAAAAGGCTCGTCGGAGGAAATCCACAAGCCCAAAATTCTTCCATCCGGGGATATTCGTCAGAGATAGAACAAGGCCCCGCTCGGGATCGACCGGACCCGGCAGGCCGATGCCGATCGCGCGCACCGAGGGAGCAGGCACACGGGCCTTAAGCAGCATATCCGCGAAACATTTGCGCACGCTTCCGAGGAAGGCCTCTTTGCAGGAAAACCCTTGCGAAGAAACTTTCTCTTTGGCGATGATCCGGCCCGAGCGATCGATGAGAGCCACCTTGGTAAAGGTCCCTCCGACATCGATGCCCAGATAGAAGACTCGCTTATCCATTCGGGAGGATTGCAGGCTGATGACGGCCGAAAAAAAGCGCAAGCCGCAGCGCGGCGCCATCGTTAGGTCAAAATGCTGTTTCGTTAGGTTGATTTTATCTTATGTTGGAACGAGTTGCAAGCGAATCTGAAGAATAAATCGAGGCCGGAGAGCGAAAAAATACGTCATTCGCGGCCGCAGGGGCCTTCACCGGACTCCCACACGACCACTCTGTTCTTGCCGAGCCTTTTAGCCCGATACATCGCTTCATCAGCCCGTCGCACCAAGTCCTCGGGCCGTGTCGCATCCGCCGGAAATGACGCGACGCCGATACTGACCGTGATCTTCAAGCGCTCATCATAAGCCCGGATCGTGCGGTCCTGCATCGCACTGCGGATGCGCTCGGCGACGAGGGCGGCGCTGTCTTTCGACGTGGCAGGCGCCAGGACCAAAAACTCCTCTCCCCCGTAGCGCGCCAGCATATCGACTTCCCGCACGCTCTCTCGGATGCAGCCGCCGATCTCGCGCAGGACCGCGTCTCCGACCAAATGGCCGAACCGGTCGTTGCAGCCCTTGAAATCATCGACGTCGATCATCAGGACCGCGAGAGTCAGCCGATGGTGCTCGCAGCGATCCAGCTCCTCGGTGAGCCTCCCTAGCGCATACCGCCGCGTATAAAGTCCGGTCAAGGCATCCGTGATCGCCAATTCCTGGACTATCCGGTACAAACGCGCCCTCCGCAACCCTAAGACGAAAGGCCGCACCAACACCTCGGGAAAGGGGTCCGCCTCTTCGCGAGCCCCTTCGACGACCAAGGCCCCCAGAAACAAACCCTGCGATTCCAGAGGGAACACCCGGCGGGCCGGATCCGAGGACAGGACGACCGGAGCCTCATCGGCGATGTAACAGCGGTCATAAGGGATGAATTTCCTGAGGTTCTCCCGGAAGCGCGCGAAGAGCTCTTCCTCCTCGAGAGCGGCGCATATATCGCGCGCCGTCTCATACAGACGCATCGTACGGGCCAATTGATGATTACCCCCGCGGATCTCGTGGCGCAGGACCTGGCGGCGGCTCTCCCACCCCCGGCAGGTGGACTCCACCAGGTCCAGCTGAAGACGCTCCTCTCCCCGACGCCCTCTCAGATAGACGTGAAGGCAAGCGAAACAAGCCGCTCCCAGTAAAAAGAAAGACACCCAGGCTAAAAGGAACATACGCGATCCCTACCCCCGTGCTTGGCCGCGAAGAGCGCTTCGTCGGCGGCGCGCATCAGGTCCTCGGGCGTCTGCGCGTCCTGAGGAAAACCCGCCACACCGACCGAAACGGTCAAACGCACCTTCTCCTTGCGCAATATCATCTCCCGGTCTGCCAGCGCGTGGCAAAAGCCCTGAGCCAGACGGACGGCCTCCTCTTTGGGGATACCGGGCAAGACAACGCAGAACTCTTCCCCGCCGAAACGGGCGACGACGCAACCCGGCGCGGCGAAAAAATCCCGCAGCGCCCGCCCAACCTTGCGCAGGGCGATATCGCCTCCCAAATGGCCGTAGGTGTCGTTGAAACACTTGAAGTGATCGACGTCCACCATCAAAAAAGAGAACGGATGGGAGGCCCGCTGGGCCCTGAAGAATTCTTCACGAAGCCTTTCTAAGGCGTAGCGCCGCAAAAAAACGCCGGTCAGCCCGTCGGTGACCGAGAGGTCCTGCATGTGCCTGAAATAGACGGCGTTCTCCAGCGCGAGCTTGACGATGTCCGCCACGACCGAGAAAAACCTCAGGTCATCCGGCTGGTACGCTCCCTGCGTGGCTGAATCGATACGCAAGACCCCTGCGCACGTCGCCTGGCTCATCAACGGGACGCACACCAAAGAGCCCAGGGACCGCGAAGACGCCCGGACCTTCTCGCTGTCAAACCGGAAATCCCCCATCGCGTCTTCCACCAGCAGCGGCAAGCCATGCCGCACGGCCCATTGGTCAAAAACATCCCCCATCTTCTCTTTGATCTGGACCTCGGGGGACTCTTTGCGGATCGACCGCAGCTCAAGCCGGTGGGTCTTCTCATCGACGAGATACAATAAAACGCTGCCGCGCGCGCCCATCAGCCGGTAGGTCTCTTCTACGACCGTATCGCAGACCTGGTCTAAGTCCGTCACCCGGCTGATCGCTTCGATGAACTCTTCCAGACGCTTGTAATCGCGGATCTTCTCTTTAAGGGCGTCGCGCTCGCCCTCCAG
>JBFZAX010000157.1:0-16881 GCA_041308805.1 Candidatus Omnitrophota bacterium
CATCGCCAGCAGGCACAGTCCTTTCTTTCCTTCAAAGGCCGTCATCTTCTTGATCAGCGCGAGAGCCTGGAGGGAGTTTTTGCTTTTTTCAGTGTCGGGGATGGTCAGAATGAGAAGGCGACGGTCCGTTGCGCGCAGCTGCTTAAGCAGGTTGCGGCCATGGAGGCGGTGCACCGCGGACGTGGTGACGAGGACGATGTCTCGGCGCGCGCCTTCTTTATCAAGAAGACGGCGGCAATCGTTGAGAGCGTCCGGTCCGATATAGATGCGGCAAGGGGGCCGCAGAGCGACCGTAATGGTTTTTTTGATCATAGGGATAGCAAGAAACGCAGGATAAAAAATGCGATCGGCCACAGGATCCTGTCAAGCAATCCCCCATATAATAACGCAAAGAGCAGGAGAAATCCATAGGGTTCGAACCTTAAATAAGCCAGCGCCCAGCGGTTGGGCAAAAGGCCCACCACGACCCGCGATCCGTCCAGCGGGGGGATGGGGAAAAGATTGAAGACGGCGAGGACGACATTGATCGTCATGAAGTTCAACGCCAAGACGGGGATCTCTTTTTGAGGAGGCAGGACATGTTGCAGCAGGAGCGCCGTCACGGCGGCGGCCGCAAGATTGGCGAGGGGGCCGGCCAGCCCGACCCAGATGATGTCTTTTTTGGGGTTGTGGAGGTTTGAGAAGTTGACGGGGACGGGCTTAGCCCATCCGAAGAGCACCGGCGCGTTCATCGCTAGGAGCATCAGCGGCAAGAGGAGCGTGCCGAACGGGTCGATGTGGGCTAAGGGATTAAGGGTTAAGCGGCCGCTGCGTTGGGCGGTCTGATCGCCAAGCCGGTTGGCCGTCCATGCGTGCGCGAACTCGTGGAGAATGATCGCCACAAAGAAAAGCGCGAGCGAGTAGAAAAGGTTCATCGGCGAAGATCCTCAGGCCCAGGGACGCGGCGTGAGATTCCAGCGCCGCTTTTCATTGGGGTCGGCGGTCCGAGAGACTATTTTTTGGACGCGGCGGCCTTGGCTTTTGGCTGGGCGGCAGCGGGAGCGGCTGGGGCGGCGGCAGCGGCTTCGCCTTCGGCAGGCTTTTCAGCTTTCTCTTTTTTCATCTTGATGCGCACGGCCTTGATCTTCGGCAGGCCGAAGACCTTGCTCTCTTCTTTCCACAGGCCTTTGCCCATCATGTACTTAATGCGTTCGGCCCTCTTCAGGACCGATTTCTGCTGTTTGCCTTTGACGGCAGCTCCGAGGGATGGATGGATAGACATGGGTTATATTTTTTTGATGTAACAGTCCGAGAAGGTCTTCTTGAGCTCTTTGAGGCTCCCCTGGGCATCTTCTCTTTTAGTGAAATTGCCGGCCAGGACGACCACGTATTTACCCGAGGCTTTGGTGAATGAGTTGAAACCTTTCTTCGTCAAGGATTCCGCGAGGGCCTGAGCTGCGCTGGGCGATTGCACCGAGGCGACCTGGATCGTGTATCCCGAGGCCGCAGCGCCTGCTCCTGCCGCCTCAGCCTTCGTTTTTTCTTCCTGCTTCTGCGCCGGGGCCGCGGGAGTTTCTTCTTTGGCCGCCGGTGTCCCTTTTTCAGAAGAAGGCATCACCGCTGCCAGCACCGGCGCGGCTGTTTCCGAAGGCACCGATGCGACGACGGTCGGCGGCGGCGCCTCTTCCCTTTTTGCGGTGAGCTTGCCTTTTTCCACCCCTAACGCGAAGCTCGCCACCAGCAGCATCGTCAGGCAGATGAAGATGAAAAAAACGCTTTGATGCGAGAAGACGACGTTCACCGAAGACGTCGCGCGGCCTTCCGCTCCGACGACATCCGAAAGGTAACCGTACTGGGATTTGTTCTCTTTGGGGAACACGTCGAATTCGATCTGCTGGTTCCTGCCGGGCGGATTCATGTCTTCCTCATTATAGGTTTTAAGAAGTGAAATGCAAGTATTTTTTTAGCTTCCTGTTATGGAAAATCTTCGCCAGCGACTTGACCACCAGGGGATCGAACTGCGTCCCGCTGTATTTTTTGATCTCTTCCAGGGCCGACTCGGCCGGGATGCGCTCTTTGTAGGGGCGGCCGTAGACCATCGCGTCGAAGGCATCGGCGACCGCCATGATGCGCGCGCCGATGGGGATATTGCCTTTTTTCAGGCGTGACGGGTATCCCGAGCCGTCGTATTTTTCATGGTGATGCAGGATGAGCGGGACGACGGGCTTGAGGATCTGCAGGTGCCGGATGATCTCCGCGCTCTTGATCGGGTGGCGCTTGATGATGTCGTACTCTTCCCCTGTCAGCCGGGAGGATTTCGTCAGGATCTCGGTGGGGATGTTGATCTTGCCCGCGTCGTGGAGCATGCTGGCGTATTTGAGGGTGTCGATGTCCTTGCGGGTCAGATGCATCTCTTCGGCCATGACCTTGACGAGCCGCGAAAAGTAGGGCGTATGGGTGTAGGCCGGCGGCATCTTGGAGTCCAGCACCGTGACGAGCGATTTGATGGTGCCCAGGACTATTTTTTCCTGCTCGATGTAGAGCTGGATGTTTTTCATGGCGATGACGATCTGGCCGGCCAGCGTCATGAGGGCTTCGTGGTCCAGGAGGTCGAAGCGGCCTTCGCGGGCCGCCGCCTTTTTCGTGCGCGCGACGATGATGAAGCCCATGATGTCTTCGCCGATGAGCGGGGTCGTTAGCGTGAAGTCTTTGAGGACCGCCGAGCTCGTCCTGACGAGGCGTTGCTCGAATTTGTTCTTGATCGCCGTTTTCTTGGTGATGACGATCCGTCGGCCCTTGAGGATCGTGCATTTGATGGCGATGCGGTCTTTGCCCGGATCCAGCAGCGCGATGGTGCAATTGTCCGCCTTGAAGATCTGGGAGAGGAGCTTCGTGAGCTTGGAGACGAGGTCCGGCAGATCGTAGGTGGTGTTGATCAGCCGGTAGATCGAATGCAGCGCCGACAGCAGGGATCTATACTTTTTTGTAAGGATTAAATAGTTTTTCGTGCTCATCGAGGGCAAAACGGTCGGTCATGCTGGCGATGTAGTCGCAGACGACCGTGTGGCGGTCCTGGTCCTGGCGGATCCGGGCGCGGAAATCCGTCGGGAGCATGGTGACGTTGTCGATATACGCGTTAAAGAGCTTTTCGACGATCCGGCGCGCCTTGTCCGACATCCTGTTGACCCGGTAATGCTGATAGAGCTCGCTCTTCAGGAACTCCCGCAGCGGCGCCCGCCTTTCCTTGATGGCGTCGCTGAAGTCGATCAGACGGCCTGCGCACGCCCGCACGTCCGCCACGGCGTTGATCTTTTCCGCGGCGAGCCGCCGCTTCGATTCCCGGATCGCGTCATCGACCAAAAGCGCGATCAGGTGCCGGATGATCTGATATTTTCGGATCGGGTTTTTCAGTCCCGGATGGGCGCTTTCGATGGCGCCCCGCGTCTCCCGCCAAAGCGGGATGTCTTCGAATCCTTCCTCCCGCAGCAGGCCGGAGGAAAGGCCGTCGTCGATATCATGATTATCATATGCGATTTCATCGGCGATGTCAACTATCTGCGCTTCGAGCGTGGGGCGCTCAGCGGGAAAAAGCTCGGTCGGGATGCGGGCCCGGTCGTAGGCGGTCGTGTGTTTGACGATCCCCTCCCGGGTCTCGTGGGTGAGGTTCAGCCCCGGAAAACCGGGGTAGCGCTCTTCAAGTTCATCGACGATGCGCAGGGTGTGGAGATTGTGCTCGAAGCCGCCGTGCCCCTGCATCAGCCGGTTGAGGATCTCTTCGCCCGCGTGCCCGAAAGGGGTATGGCCGAGGTCGTGCGCGAGGGCGAGGGCCTCGGTGAGGTCTTCGTTGAGCTTCAGTTCCCGGGCGATGGTGCGGCCGATCTGCGCGACTTCGAGCGAATGAGTCAGGCGCGTGCGGTAGTCATCGCCTTCGTGGTTCACGAAGACCTGTGTTTTGTATTCCAGCCGGCGGAAGGCGACGCTGTGGATGATGCGGTCGCGGTCCCGCTGATAGGGGCTGCGATAAGGGTGTTCGGCTTCCGGATGGCGGCGTCCCCGGGAGTCTTTCGCCTTCATCGCGAAAGGGGCCAGGGTTTTTTCTTCGGCGTCGTAATAGGAGTTCATCGCAGGCGCCTTTTCAATTCGTCGTACAGGGCGTTAAGAGATTGGGAGATGACCTTGGTGGCGGCGAGCGTCGGCATAAAATTCGTGTCGCCGTTCCAGCGGGGGACCACGTGGACATGCAGGTGCCGGTCGAATCCGGCGCCTGCGCTGCGGCCGATGTTGAGGCCGATATTGTATCCCTCGGGCTTCAGCGCGCGGTCCAGCGCCTTTTTTATCTTGACGACCGCTTCCATCAATTCGGCCATTTCAGGGCCTGTCAAAAGATCCGGCGCCGCGAGGTGGCGAGCCGGCGCGACCATGACATGGCCGTTGGTGTAGGGGTAGAGATTGAGGAGGGTGACCGTGCGGCGGGTGCGGGCCAGAACGAAGTCCTTTCCGTCATCTTTTGTTTTATAGACGCGGCAAAAAAGGCATCCCTTCTCTTTCTTGAAGTTTTTGATATAGCCCATCCGCCACGGGGCCCAGAGCCGCTCCATCGAAACGGCCCTCCCTTCTGTTTCCTTCGCAACTGCCGCGCGTCTCAACATTTGATGATCCTGGGGACGATCTCCTTGTCGATCTCTATGATACCGTAAGAGTTTTCGGCTGAAAAGATCTTATCAGTCGGGCTGCCGGGGTTGAAGTAGAGCGTCTTGCCGATCTTTTCGCAAAAGGCGGCATGCGTATGTCCGAAGATCACCAGGTCCAAGGGGTCCGAAAATGATTTTTTGACGTTTTCCAGAACGGCGTCCGGCCGGCCGAATCCGTGGATGAGGCCGATCTTGTGAGGGCCGATGCGAAAGACGTCTTTTTCTTTTAGAGAAGCTTGGATCTGCGGGGCGTCGATGTTTCCCCGGACGGCCTTGAGGTCATTGAGCGCGCGCAGCTGGGTGTAGAGCTCCCACGAAGTGAAATCGCCCGCGTGGATGATCAGGTCGCAGTGTTTCGCCGTTTCCAGGAGAGCGGCGGGCAGGGCATCATATCGGTCGGGGATGTGCGTGTCCGAGAGGACGCAGAGGCGCATAAGGTCCTTATTTGACAAAACGCGGTCGGCCGAACAGGTCGAAGAGGCTGTTGATCTGTTGGGTGTCCCATGTCAGGACGCTGGATTGCTTGGCGAGCAGGCGCGCGTTGTGGTCGATGTCGTCGAGTCCGATCAGGATCTTGTTCGTCTGCCGGCGCTTGAACCTTTTCGCGAGGTCGACGAGCTCGTTGACATCCTGTTCCCGGACAGGGTTCTGTTTGATCAGGATGATCCACCAGTTATCCCGGGATCTTCCGACGACGCCCAATTTGATCCCGCTCCCTTCGATCTCGATGAGTTTCAGCTCTTTGAAGGGGGACAGCTGAAGGTGTTTTTTGTTCACCAGGATGCTGTCTCCTTCGAAGAGACTGAGGATATCCATGACCCGGTCGGCCATATCTTTGCGCTGGGAAGAAGCGAACCCGTCGATCTCCGAATCGATGCGGGCGCAGAAATTCAGGGCCTGCTCTTCATGGGACGGACTGAGGCTGTTGAATTTTTCATGATGGACCATCTTCAGCCAAAAAGCCATGAGCCGGTCCTGGAGGGAATAAAACGAGCCGTTCTTGGCGATCAGGCCGTGTTCGATCAGGCGATGGAGTCGCGGCGCGATCTCTTTTTTAGGCTTCTTGAGGGAAGCCACCAGGTCTTTGATCCGGTTCTGTCCCTGGGCGATGGCATCCAGGACGTGGATTAGGTCATTTTTATTGCGCGCGGGGGTCAGGAGCGCCAGGGAAGTCAGGAATTTCCTGTTCAGAACACCCCAGTCATCGAAAAGGGTCTTTTGGAGAGCCTCTTTAAGAGTGGCCAGGTCCAGCGTTTTTTTCTGCTGGAGTCCGCACTGCGCCGCGGCTTCTTGCGCGATCATCTTCAGATAAAACGGATGGCCTCCCGTGAAATGGATGAGAAAATCCCTGAGTCCGTCGGGGAGTTCCGACTCTCCCAGGGCCTCCCTGAGGAAGACCGCGCAGGCCGCGGCCGACAAGGGGCCGCATTCCAGCGTCTCAAAATTGCCGAACAGGAGAGCGAGCTCATCGCTAAGGATGTCCTTGGCCTCGGATCTTGAAGAGCTCGAGAAGATAAAGAGGGCATCCTTTTGGAACATGATCCGCTTGCTGAGTTCTGCGGAGACGTTTTTGGCGCCGAGCCGGAAGATGTGCTGGAATTCGTCTAAGATGACGACCGCGCGCTGCTGGGTCTCGCGGCAGGTGGATTCCAGGATCAGGAACAGGTCTTTGAGCAGGACCTCCGGACGGTCTTTGCCGATGCGCCCCAGGAGCCCTTCGATCAGCGGGGCGGTCGCGGGGATCCGGGGGGCGGCGCGCTGCGCGATGTTCTCCAGGGTGTCCCGGGAGGAGATCAGTTGGCCGTTTTTCAGCAGATTGTAGAGAAGGCTGTTCAAAAAGCGGCGCGCGAACAGTTCGGGTTCGGCCGCTGTTACCTCGACATAGACCGGTAACAGCCCCTGAAGGTTAATGTGGGATAGAAAATGCCGCAAGAGCGTCGTTTTGCCGATGAGCTCATCGCCGAGCAGGGCGATGTTCTGGCGGTAGCCTTCCTTGAAATCAGCGATCCTTTTGTGAAGGGCCGCCAGGATCTCTTGCTGCGCGATAAGGGCTTGGTCTTTCATAAGGGTAAGAGTTATTTCAGATAGTAGAGCGGATTTTGGGGTCGGTGCCTGTTCCTGACCTCAAAATGCAGGGCTTCCTTTTGTTTTCCGCTGGAGGGGGTTATCTTGGCCAGGACGGTGCCCTGGGGGACCTGCTGGCCTTTCGTGACCAGGGCGGTCGTCGGGCCGGCGTAGACGGTCGAGATGTTCCCGGCATGATCGACGATGATCGTGGTGCCGTAGCCGGGCAGCGTGCCGACAAAGTCGACGACCCCGTCTCCGCTGGCGCAGACCTTCTGGTCCGAGCGTGTCTGGATGTCGACCCCTTTATTTAAGACGCCGTCTTTCTTCTGTTTAAAAGATACCAAGACCGGGCCTTCCAACGGCCAGATGAAATCCGTGTCGGCGGATGTCTGAGGATCTTCTAAAGAGACGGCTTTCGAGGTTTCGGTCGGGATGACGATCTTCTGCCCGACGCTGATAACCGTGGAGTCGGGGATGCTGTTCGCCCTGAGGATCTCTTCCAGATCGGTCTGGTACATGCGGGAGATCCGCCAGAGGGTCTCGCCTTTTCGGACGGTGTGCTCGATCCCGGCTATCGGATGCGAGGCGGCGGCAGGTTTGGCAGGTACGGCGGGAGCGGCGGTCACGGCGTGATCGACCGTGGCACAGGAAGACAGGAAGAGCATTCCCAGCGGCCAAGCCAGTCTTGCGAGCATGGGTTATGAAGGATAGATATATGAAGCCTGATCTTTTATCCGGCGCGACCTTCCCCAAAAAGCTTTTCACGGGCGCGTGCTTTCGGGGCCGCCTTGTGTCGCTTATCCTTTTTCCGGATACTCCGCAGATCACTGAGCGGAGAGCTTTATCTTCCAGAGCGAGCGATGGGAATCGAACCCACATAACCAGCTTGGGAAGCTGGTGTTCTGCCACTGAACTACGCTCGCAGATCTTCTTCAGCTTGGTCCCGCAACGAACTTCCTCGCGCGGGATTAATTCGCAGACGCTTCGCTACGACTTACGTTCCTGGCCGCCCCAAGGGCGGCCGTCCGTAAGTCGTCTGCTCATTGAAGAAGCTGGTGTTCTGCCACTGAATCCTTCGACTTCGCTCAGGATGGTTCGAAGGATGGTGAGCGACGTCGAACCACTACGCTCGCAGATCCTTTTTCGTCGCTCCGATTTTTCAGACCCTTCTCTTCTAATGGAGCGGTAATTCTATCACCGCGATCGGATTTCGTCAACCGGATAATGGTGTTATCTCGCGCGGCCGTTATTTTTTCAGGCAGGCGTCGATCATTTTGATCGAGCAGAATTCTCCGCACATCGTGCAGACGCCTTTCTTCTTGGGCGGTGATGATCGCCGTAACGATCGGGCTCTTTGCGGATCCAGGGACGCGGCGATCTGGGCGCTCCAATCGCGCCTTTTGCGGGCCAGGGACATGGTCCGGTCTCGGTTTGAGGCCCCCTTCATCCCCTTGGCGATGTCGGCCGCATGGGCGGCGATCTTGGAGGCGATGAGCCCTTCCCGGGTGTCTTGGACAGAAGGGTGACGGACGTGTTCGGAAGGGGTCAGGAAACAGAGAAAGTCGGCTCCGTAAAAAGCCGCCAGGGCGCCGCCGATGGCGCCGGTGATATGGTCATAGCCGAGGCCGATATCGGTGACCAGCGGGCCTAAAACGTAAAAAGGCGCCCCGTCACAGATCTTTTTTTCGAGCTCGATGTTTTTCCGGATCTGGTCCAGCGGGACGTGTCCCGGCCCTTCGATCATGACTTGGACCCCGGCCCGGCGGCATCGCCGGGCGAGCTTTCCGAGCTCTTCGAGTTCGGCGATCTGGACGGCGTCGGTCGCGTCCAGGATGGAGCCCGGCCGCATGCCGTCGCCTAAGCTCAGTGTCACGCGATATCGCCGGGCGATGGCGAGGACCTGGTCAAAGCGCTCAAAGAGCGGATTCTCCCTGTTGTGGCGACACATCCAGTGGATCAGCAAGGCGCCGCCGCGGCTGACCACGTCCAGGACCCGTTTTTTCTTCAGGAAAATATCGACGCTGCGGCGGTTGATCCCGCAATGCACGGTGAAAAAGTCAACCCCTTCCCGCGCTTGTTCTTCGAGGACTTGCAGGATCTCGGCCGCCTCCATGTGCAGAAAGGAACCTTTGCGTTTTTGCGCCCGCAAGGCCGCTTCGTAGATAGGGACCGTCCCCACGGGGATCGGCGAATGCTCGAGGACCGAGCGGCGGATCTTTCTGACGTCGCCTCCCACGCTCAGGTCCATGACCGTGTCGGCGCCCAGCCGCACGGCGACTTTGAGTTTTTGCAGTTCGGTCTTGAGGCTGGACTTGTCGGGAGAAGCGCCGATATTGACGTTCACCTTGGTCGTCAGGCCCTGGCCGATGGCGCAAGGCCGGGTCAGCGTCCGTTCTTTGTTCGCCGGGATGACGCATGTCCCGTCCCGGAGACGTTTCTTGAGGAGCGCTTCCGGCACGCCCTCTCTTGCCGCTGCCCTCTTAATGACGGGATTGAAATTTTTATCTTTGATCAATTCGTCAAACATGGCTTATCCCTGTCGCCAGCCCTTTTTTGATCTTTCTGACGGCTTGGCCGGTATTTTTGGCCCGGACGATCGGTCGGCAGACGGCGACCCTTAAAGGCTGTCCCGCAGAGCGCAACCGCCGAAGGCGGCCTGCCGTGATGCCGCCGATACCGAAGACGGGCAAGCGGGAGATCTTTTGGGCTTTGCGGAATTCCGCCGCGCCTGTCTTCCTGATCCCCGGCTTCAGGGCGGTGGCGAAGACCGGGCCGAATCCGAGGTAGTCGATCCTTCCGCGATCCGCCCGGGCGACGTCCGCCAGGCTCCCGCAGGAGAGGCCGATGATCTTTTTCGGGCCCAGGATCTTTCGCGCCTTTCCGGCGGGGAGATCGTCCTGGCCGACGTGCAGACCGTCGGCATCCGCAGCCAGGCAGACGTCCAGGCGGTCATTGACGATCAACGGGACACGCGCGCGCCGGCTGATCCGCAGCAGCTCCCTGACCGTGGCGGCCGCTTGTCCCGCATCGCAGATTTTATCGCGATATTGAACAAGGTCGACCCCGGCCCGCAACGCCTTCTTGAGTACCGCGGCCAACGGCCGGCGGCCGCAGGCTTGCCGGTCGAGGATCAGATAGAGCCGGGAGTTTCGTAAGGCTTTCTTTTTCCAGTCCATAAAAAAGGAAACGCAATCGCTGGATCTTCTGTCGCGCGCCGGGATCCAAAGCCCCCAGAAATTCTTCGATGACGCGCAGGGCTTCTTTGACCCGCTGGCTGTTCGCCGCGAAGATGGCCCGGAAGGACCGGCGGTGCCCTGAGATCCTCAGGTCTTTGCCGGGGTCCCGGCCGCTGTCCCGGCAGGCCAAGAGCATCTTGCGGTCCGCGCCGGATCTTTCGATGATGCCGGTCAGGCGGTGGCGGATCTGACGCAGGCGCCGGGTGAGCCGGCCGTCCTTGATGTGGAAGCGGCTGATCTCTTCGCAGACGCGCAGGCCTTCCTTCGCCCTGTTGAGGTTCGCGTCCAGGATCCTGTAGAGGTCCTTAAGGGGTGACCCAGTTGACGGTTTTAGAAAAGCGGGACGGGATATCACGGGAGATCAGTGTCGGCGTGAGATCTTTTGGATGATCCGGGTCGTGGACCGGCCGCTGAGATACGGGATCGTCAGGACCTTGCCTTTTTTGGCCCGCACGATGTCAGCCCCGACGATCTTGTCTTTAGACCAGTCTCCGCCTTTGACCAGGATGTCGGGCTGGATCTTTTTAATGAGCGCGTAGGGCGTGTCTTCGTCAAAAAAGACGATATAGTCGACGCAGGAGAGCCCGGCGAGGACACCGGCCCGGTCCTGTTGAGGATTGAAGGGGCGGCCTTTGCCTTTCAGCCGTCGGGTCGAGGCGTCCGAGTTGAGCCCTACGACCAGGATGTCTCCATTGGTCCTGGCGGCGTCCAGGTACTTCACATGGCCGTAATGCAGGATGTCGAAGCACCCGTTAGTGAAGACGACTTTTCGGCCGGGGTGGCGGGTAAGGATCCGGCGCAGTTTGTCTACGGAAACGATCTTAGGGTCGGTCACGACGTAAGGGCCTCTTCGACGAGCGCGCAGATCGCGTGGATGATGAGGATGTGGATTTCTTGAACTCTGGCGGTTACGGTGGCGGGCGCCCGCAGGCAGATATCCGCGGTTTTGGCGAGCCGTCCCCCCTTTTCTCCTGTCAAGCCGACGGTCCGGATCTTCATTTTTTTCGCGGATGATACCGCCGCCAGGACATTCCGGGAATCGCCGCTCGTCGACAAGGCGAAAGCCAGGTCGCCTCGCCGGCCCAGGGCCTCGATCTGCCGCTGGAAGACTTTTTCAAAAGAATAATCGTTGCTGACGGCGGTCAACAGAGAGGTGTCGGTGGACAGCGCCACCGCCGCCAGGGCCCGGCGGTCCCTCTGGAACCGCCCGACGAGCTCCGCGGCGAAATGCTGGCTGTCGGCGGCGCTGCCGCCGTTGCCGAAGATAAGGATCTTTCCGCCTTTTTTCAGCGTCACGGTGACCGCTTCGGCCGCCCTGGCTATCGTTTCCACGAGGCGGTCGTCGTAGAGCAGCCGCGCGTGGGCCGTTATCGATTCTTTGACGATCTCCTTGATCCGTTTACCGGTCATAGATCAACCGAAGAAGGTCTTCGCGACCTTGTTGTAGATGTCCATGTCGACGGTCTTGATCTTTTCGACGCCCTGGGATAACGGGAGAGCGATGATATTGACGCCGGAAAGGCTGACCATTTTGCCGAATTCCTTGTTTTCCACCAGCTCGACCGATTTGATGCCGAACCGGGTGCCGAGGACCCTGTCAAAGGCGGTGGGCGAACCTCCGCGCTGGATGTGCCCCAAGACGCTGACCCGTGTTTCGAAGCCGGTGCGTTTTTCGATCTCCTGGCCGAGGAAATCGCCGATGCCGCCGAGCTTGACGTGGCCGAACTCATCCAAGCTCAGGTCTTTGGTCACGTCGTCGCCCCGTTTGACCTGGGCGCCTTCGGCGACCACGACGATGCTGAAGGACCGGCCGCGGGCGTGGCGTTTTTTAAGGATTGCGCACACCTCGTCTAAGTCGATGGGGATCTCGGGGATGAGGATGACGTCGGCGCCGCCGGCGATGCCGGCGTAGGTGGCGATCCAGCCGGCGTGGCGGCCCATGACCTCCGCGACCATGATCCGGTGATGGCTCTCGGCGGTCGTGTGGAGGCGGTCGATACACTCCATGGCGATGTTGACCGCGGTATCGAAGCCGAAGGTATAGTCGGTGGCGGAGAGGTCGTTGTCAATGGTCTTAGGGACTCCGACCACATTGAAGCCGTCCTGGACCAGCTTGTTCGCTACGCCCAGGGTGTCTTCTCCGCCGATGGCGATAAGGGCGTCGAGCTTGAATTTTTTGAACGTCTCCCCGATCTTTTTGACGCCGTCGGGTTTTTTGTAGGGGTTCGTGCGGCTCGTGCCCAGGATCGTCCCGCCTTTGGGCAGGATGCCGGAGACGCTGTTCAGGTCCATGGGGATCCCGTCGCCTTCCATGATGCCTTTCCAGCCGTTGCGAAATCCGATGGTCTGATGGCCGTCGTTGAGCGTCTTGCGCACGATGGCGCGGATGACCGCGTTAAGCCCGGGGCAATCTCCCCCGCCCGTCAGTGTTCCGATGTTCATCGAGCTCCTCCCCTTTTATTGATGTGTGTATCAGAATATATTTATAATTTTTAACGCGAATTTCCGCGAATCACACGCGAATGAACGCGAATAAGTCTATAGTCGATGGTCAATGGTCGATTGTCTATGGTTAAAAACCGAGGAAAAAATGATGAGGTTTTCGGCTTTGACTATAGACCATAGACTATAGACCATCGACTCCGTGGGATCTTGCGACGTACCTATTTTATATTTTCATTCCCTGATACGGGATGCCGATCTCTTCGCGCTCGGATTTTTCCGGTTTTGTTTTTTTCTGTTTTTCATCCGAGGTGATGATCTTGGCCACGTGGATCTTCACCGTGATCGGTTCGTCGATCCCGAAGACCTCCTGAATGCGATTGGCGATGAGGTCCTGGAGGCGCGCGGTGAAGTCCGGGATGCTCGTCTCGGCGCGCAGGACCACCCGCATCCGGATGTCGATGCCTTTTTTGGTGGCTTTGACGTCGGCCTTGGCCTCTTTGAGCTCCGCGAGCTGGCAGGAGAGGCGCTTGATCAGGTCTTCGACGGCGGAGAGCGTCACGGTGACCTGGCCGTTCGGGTTCGAGAACGCGATGGTCTTTTCACGCTGGATCTTGCCGGTGATGATCTGCGCGGCGCTGAGGCTCAGGAGGATCAGGAGCACGCCGGCGGCCCCGATGATGACCCTGAGGCGGATGTCTTCATAGGCGTAACCGGCCCAGGTGACGATATCGCCGAAATCCACCAGGTTGGTGGCGTAGATGATGGCGCACGTGCCGACGACGGCGAGGATGATCGTGTAGAAGAATACGCTCAGTGCGATCCGCATGGCCCCTCCCTATTTTTCAACGCCCTTGATCTTGATCGCGATCTCCCGGGGGGTTAGGTCCGTGGCTTCTTCGACCGCCGCCTTGACGCGTTCCTGGACGCGGGCCGCGACCTCGGGGATATTATAGCCGTATTTGATCACCAGGGGAATGACGATGGTGATGTTGTCGTCCTGGGTGTCCTGGCGCACATCGATGGCGCCGCTGGCCGTTTTTTTCCCCAGGAGGTTGAGCAGTCGCGACCGGAGGTCCTGGCAGATCCGGCTGACGCCGTCCACTTCCTGGGTGGCGAGATAAGCGATTGACGCCAGGACGTTATTGTGGATCTTGATCGCTCCGAACTCGGTCTTTTCCCCTTCCCGGATCCCCATTAGGCCTCCTTGATCTCCGTTTCAGATTTAGGGCTCATGATCTTCTCTATCAAATGGGTGGAGACGTCCCCGCGCTTGAACTGGGGGTTTTCCATGAGCATCTTATGGAAAGGGATCGTCGTCTTGATAGGGCTGATGACGAATTCATCCAGCGCGCGGCGCATCGTCTTGATGGCTTCCTGGCGGTTTTCGCGGTGGACGATCACCTTGGCGATCATCGAGTCGTAGTAAGGGGTGATGCTGAAACCCTGATAGACATGGGTATCGACGCGGACGTTCGGTCCTCCCGGCAGCGAGAGGGTCTCGATCTTTCCGGGGCAGGGCATGAAATTATTGGCCGGGTCTTCGGCGTTGATGCGGCACTCGATGGCCGCGCCGTGCATTTTGACGTTTTCCTGCCGGATCTTCAGTTTTTCTCCCGCCGCGATGCGGATCTGCAGCTTGATGAGGTCGATGCCCGTGATCATTTCGGTGACGGGGTGCTCGACCTGGATGCGGGTGTTCATCTCCATAAAATAGAAATTCAGGTTCTTGTCCAGCAGGAATTCGATGGTGCCGACGCTGCGGTAGTTGGCCGCCTTGATCCCCTTGATGACCAGGTCGCCGATCTTCTTGCGGAGCTTGTCGTCTAAAGACGGCGACGGGGACTCTTCCACGAGCTTTTGGTGGCGGCGCTGGATGCTGCAGTCGCGCTCCCCGAGATGGATGGCGTTGCCGAAATGGTCGGCGACGACTTGAAACTCCACATGGCGCGGCTCCTCGATATATTTTTCGATGTAGACATCCGGGATGCCGAAGGCGGTCTCCGCTTCCGACTGGGCCGTCATCAGCGCGCTGACCAGGCGCACGTCGTTATGGCAGATCCGCATTCCCCGGCCGCCGCCGCCGGCCGTGGCCTTGATGATGACGGGATATTTGATGCGCCGCGCGACCTTCAGCGCCTCTTCCTTTGTTTTGACGACGGCCGTGCTGCCCGGCGTGATGGGCAAGCCCGCCCGGTGCATGGTCTCTTTAGCCGCCATCTTGTCGCCCAGGAGGCGGATGTTCTGGGGGGAAGGCCCGATAAAAGCGATCTGGCAGGATTCGCAGATCTCCGCGAAATGGGCGTTCTCGGACAGGAAGCCGTATCCCGGATGGATCGCGTCGACATCGGTGATCTCCGCCGCGCTGATGATGGCGGGGATGTTGAGATAGCTGGCGGAAGGGGCTGCGGGGCCGATGCAGACGGCTTCATCGGCCTGGCGCACGTGCAGGGAATCACGGTCGGCGACCGAGTAGATGGCGACCGTGCGGATCCCCAGCTCTTTGCAGGCCCGGACGATCCTAAGGGCGATTTCGCCCCTGTTGGCTATAAGGATTTTCGAGAACATAAGAGCGCGCGCCGAGGGTTATTTGGGTTCGATCAGGAAGAGAGGCTGGCCGAATTCGACCGGTTCCGCGTTGTCGACCAGGATGTCGACCACCTTGCCGCGGATCTCCGATTTGATCTCGTTCATGAGCTTCATCGCTTCAACGATGCAGACGACGTGGCCGACCTCGATCTCCTGGTTGATCTCTACGAAAGAAGGCGATTCCGGCGAAGGAGACCGGTAGAAAGTTCCTACCATCGGCGCTTTGATCTCCATGGTCGTTTTGGGGGACACGGCTTTATCGGCTGAGGGCTGAGAGGGCGCAGGCGCCGCGGCCGGCGGGTAAGGGGGCTGCTCCGCCGCCGCCGAGGGGAAGACCATTCTGCCTCGCAGGTCTTCCATGGTGATATCCCCTGTCGCTCCTTTTTTAAGGCGGATGCGCATCCCGTCCTTCTCGACCTCAAGCTCCATGAGATTGTTCTCGTTCATGAGATTAATCATTTCCTTAATCTCTTTGATGTTCATGGTTGGGACCTCCCTCGATGGGTCTGGCGATGTTTTCTTGGCCCGAAGGACCAGGGGCGCTGTTGCCTTCAAGTGCTTGCCGTCAACGGCCTACGGCCTTCAAGCGGAGCGCTCGATGTAAGAGCTGGTGCGGGTGTCGACCTTGACCCGGGTCCCGACTTCGACGAAAAGCGGGACCTGGATGACGGCTCCTGACTCCAGAGTCGCGGGCTTGGTGCCGCTCTTCGCCGTGTCTCCCTTGATCCCCGGCTCGGTGTGCGTGATCGTGTAGACCACGAAATTCGGCAGACTGACGGTGATCAGCTCTCCCTTATAGTAGAAGGCCGCTACTTCCAGGTTATCCTTAAGAAGCTTTTCGCTGGCGTGCAGCTTTTTTTTCTCGATGGCGAGGTCTTCGTAGGTCTCGGAATCGATGAAGTGGTAGAAATCCCCCGAATGATAGGAATATTGGAGGGCGCGTTCATCGATAAAGGCCTCTTCGATCTTGTCGTCGGATTTAAAGGTGCGGTCGATCAGCGTGTCGAGCTTCAGGTTGCGCAATTTGATGCGGGCGAACGCCGACCCTTTGCCCGGCTTGACGTGCTCCACGTTCACGATCTGGTACGGCGTTGCGTCCAGGTCGATGGTTACCCCCATTTTAAGCTGATTGATCCCGATCGTTCCCACTGAGTACCTCCACCCCGCTGTCGGTGACTAAGATCATCTCTTCCAGGCGGATGCCGAATTCGCCGGGTTTGTAGATCCCCGGCTCGACCGTAAAGACCATGCCCGGCTCAAGAGTGTTGGCGTTCTTCCCGTTGATGGCCGGCGATTCGTGGACTTCCAATCCTACGCCATGTCCCAGGGCGTGGCCGAAATATTTCCCGAACCCCTTTTCTTTGATGGTATTACGCGCGAGAGCGTCAATTTTTTTGACGGCGATCCCGGGCTGGATCGCGGCGATAGCGCGCTCTTGAGCTTCGCGAACCGCCCCGTGCGCCCGGCGCACAGGAGCACTAATTTTACCCAAGAAGAAAGTGCGTGTCAAGTCGCTTTTGTAGGAGCCCCATTCGACGCCCATGTCGATGACGACCGCCTCTCCTTCTTTCAGCTTTTTCGATGAGGCCCGGGCGTGCGGATATGAGGCATTGGGGCCGGAAGCGACGATGATATTGAAGGCTGACCCGCTGGCGCCACGCAGCCGGATAAAGCGTTCGATCTCAGCGACGCACGCGAGCTCGGAGATGCCGGGCTTCAGGGATTTTTCAACAAAGCGGAAGGCGTCGAGCGTGATGGCGATGGCCTTCCTGATGGCGCTGAGCTCGCAAGGCTCTTTTATTTCCCTTAGGCGCTCGACAGACTCTTTGAGCGGTAGTAGGGCGGTCGACCTTGATATCGACCGGCGCAGCGCTTCG
>JBFZAX010000158.1:0-2914 GCA_041308805.1 Candidatus Omnitrophota bacterium
GATCCGGGAAAATTCTGGGGGCATCGCAACTTCCCCAAGACACTGGTCACCAGCTCGTACAAGGGCACAAAACCAACGCCCCTGAAAAATCCTTCAAAATAATCGTCCCATATCTGCGGAAAAGAGCGGCGGAATTCCCGGTACAGATAGGCCCCCCGGCGCTTTTCGCTCTTGAGCCGCGCGCGGAAAACAAAGTCATGGAAATCATCTTTCGGCACTCCCGTGGCCTTGGACAGGATATCGCCGATGATAAAAGAAGCGAAAGAAAGATCGTCGATCGGAGAATTGAGGAACCTCAGGAAAGAGACGAGCTCTTTGATGGCCGCGTTGTTCTTGATGTTGAGCGTCTTCTCGGACTCAACGGGTATCCCCGCGGCCAGGAGCCATTCCGTCAGCAGCGCGACCTCGTCGTTCTTCCGCGTCAGGATCGCGACCCCGCCGTACGAAAACCGGCTCGCCAGCTCCCCGACCAGGGGGACGAGCGTCGGACGGACCGCCGCGTCCCGTTCCTCCCGGGTCTTTACTTCCAGCCGGCGCACGACCACGCGGCCGGCCCGGCGCCGAGGGTCATGCGTCTGAAGACCGCTGCGGAAGACCCCTAGGATCTCCTGAGTCTCGCCCTCATCAAAGCGGATGCCGCCCTTCGGGTCCCCATGCTCATCCAGGAACCGGTTCAGGTTCTCAGGCGAAAAGACACGGTTCGTGAAATCCACGATCGCCTTTTCGCTGCGATAATTCCTCTGCAAAGTCTCCTCGATCAGATTGAACGAACGGAACTTCGTCTTCACCGCATCGAAGAGCGCCACCTCGCCCCCGCGGAAACGGTAGATCGCCTGCTTCTTGTCGCCCACGTAGAACAAAGAGCCTCCGGTCGCCAGCGCCTCCTCGACCATCAGGAAGAGATTGCGCCATTGCAGCCGGCTGGTGTCCTGGAACTCGTCGATAAGGAAGTGCCTCAGCCGCGCCGCCAGCCGGTAATAGAGCTCCGGCACGGTCACCGCCCCCTCTTCGAAAAGAAGGCGGGCTTGACGGTTCAACTCAGCCAGGAACAGGACGTCTTCCCTGCTGGAAAGCTGGGCGAAATCCTTCAACACCTCCCGCAGGATCGCGATATAGGGATCGAACAAGGAAGCGGACTCCTGCTCCGCGAGCGCCTGCAGGCCAGCCCTCAGCCGCTGCCAGAGCTTGGCCAGCCGCGCCGGGACCGACGCGTCTTTCGTCACGGGGAACTCCTCCCGGCGGAAATAGTCGCTGAGGTCCCCGAGGTCGAAATGTTCGTCATGCCTCTCGAGGAATGAACGCAGGCTCTTTTGGAAAGCCGCGTGCGTCTGCGGCACGGCGAGTTCCTCGACCTGGCGGACCTTCGTCAAGACCGCCCGGCGCAGCGTTTGGACCTGCTTCAAGCCGGCCTGCGCCTCAAGAAAATCGCCGCCGAAATAGTTCATCTGGCCGTGCAAGCCGGTGATCAGCTCCAGCATGTCCTTCTTGGGAAACCACCCGGTCTTATTCTCCAAAAAAAGATACTGCCGCAAAAAAGTCTTAAAGAGGGACGCCGTCTCTTTATCGCCGGCCGCGCGGTCGATCAAGGCGTCAAGGCTGTAGGCCAGATAAGGGCGGTCATCGGTCTTGATCTTGAAAGAAGCCGAAAGACCGAGCCTAAAGGCGCAGCCCGAAAGGATCGCATTGATAAAACTGTCGATGGTCTGGACCTGGAAATAATTGTAGCGGCCAATGATCGCCTCCAGGGCCGATGAGGCCTCGGCCCGGACCGAAGCCTCATCCGCGGGCAGGCCCGAAAAGATCTCTTTTTTCTGCTCCGGAGAAGAGAAACTGTCCAAGGCGATCCGCTTGAGGAAATCGAGGATCCTCTCCTTCATCTCGCGGGTCGCCTTGTTGCTGAAGGTAATGGCGAGGATGTTGCGCAGGAGCGTCTCGGCCGGCTGCGGCCGGGATCCCAGCAGAAGCGAGACGTACCTTTTGGCCAAGGCATAGGTCTTCCCTGACCCTGCGGACGCTTCGACGACATAAACCTGGGGAAAACGCCGGAGATCCGTGCTCGAGGAAGGCATTGTGAGTTCCCTGGAAAAAATCAGGCTTTGCGCTGGGAGACGAGACGCCGGCGTCTGCGGGAAAGAAAAAGAAAGACGAGGTAGAAAAAACCTCCTGCAGCCACCAGAAAGAAGAAAAAGAAGCTTTCCCACTGGCGCTTCGCCAAAAGATCCCGATAGGGCTCCCAAAGCTTCAGCAGGAGCATGACGGCCAGGCAAGCGGCCAACGAAGGCGCCTCCCTCTTGAGCCAGGCGGACTTGATGGGAAGGCTCTTCGCGGCCCCCTGGGAAAAAAATACCCTCAGATCGGGGAAGAGAACGGGGACGCGACGGCGATAATCCTCATAAGCGGGCCCGAATATCTTCGAAAGGACCGCCTCTTCTTTTTTGACCTGGGGGATATAAATAGCGGCGAAGACGGCGAGGCACAAGAGAACGACCCAGCCGTGAGCGAACATCAGAAGAAAACCACACCCGATCAACAACGTGCCCAGATACATGGGATTCCGGGACCAGCTGTAAGGCCCCTGGGTGAGCAGAACGCTGCTGCCTTCGGGCTTCTGCGCCTTGCATCCCCGGCCGGAGACCCGCAGCAGGAAACCCGCCAGGAACAAGACCAACCCCGCCGCGTCCAGGACCGTTCCCGGCACGGGATAAACAGAGCGACGGAAGAAAAAACGGGAGAAAGACAAGAAAAGAATGACTCCCAGCGCGATCAGCATGCCCTGAGTGCGAATGCGTTTCTTCAAATGAACCTCGATGTTTTAGCTGGGTCGCAAGGTTTCAAGCCAGTCGATAGTCTATGGTCTATAGTCTATAGTCAAAGCCGAAAAGCCTCATCGTTTGGCTTCGGTCTTTATCCATCG
>JBFZAX010000159.1:0-2500 GCA_041308805.1 Candidatus Omnitrophota bacterium
GGATCTGCGCTAAATGCTACGGCAAGGACCTGGCCCGAGACGGATTGGTGGAGGTCGGCACGGCCGTCGGCATCATCGCGGCCCAGAGCATCGGCGAACCCGGCACCCAGCTGACCATGCGGACGTTCCACATCGGCGGCACGGCCTCGCGCATCGTCGAGCAGTCTTTTGTCAAGGCCAAGAACAAGGGTGTCTTGAAGTTCCACGCGCTTCGCGTCGTGCGGAAAGGCACCGATTTTATCGTCTTGAACCGCAACGGCTCGATCAGCGTCAACGACCCTCAGGGCCGCGAGCTCGAGCGCTATACCGTACCCCAGGGCAGCGTCATCGCCTTGCCCGAGGGCGGCGAGGTCCAAAAGGGCGTCATCTTCGTGCGCTGGGACCCGTACACCTCGCCGATATTGACCGAGGTCGCCGGGATCGTGCGGTATGAGGACATCAAAGAGAACGTGACGATGCGCGAAGAGCTCAATCCGACGACGGGGATCTCCGAGCGCGTCATCGTCGAGCATAAGATCGAGCACCACCCGCAGATCATCATCTTGGATGACTCAGGCGAGGTCGTGGGGATCTATCCGGTCCCGATCGGCGCCCACATCCTTGTGAAGGACGGCCAGAAGATCGGCGCCGGCGACCTGATCGCCAAGATCCCGCGGGTCTCGGGCAAGACCAGGGATATCACGGGCGGCCTGCCTCGCGTGGCGGAGCTTTTCGAGGCCCGCCGGCCGAAGGACCCGGCCATCATCTCCGAGATCGACGGTTTCGTCGAGTTCAGCGAGAACAAGAAGGGGCAGCGCCAGATCATCGTCACTTCCGCGACCGGCATGAAGAGGGAGTACACGATCCCTCACGGCAAGCATCCCAACGTGTACCGCGGAGACCGCGTCACCGCCGGCCAGCAGCTGACCGACGGCCCGGTGGTCCTGCAGGACATCCTGCGCGTCTGCGGCGATAAGTTGCTGCAGGAATACCTGGTCAACGAGGTCCAGGAGGTCTATCGCCTGCAGGGCGTGCGCATCAACGACAAGCATATCGAGGTCATCATCCGCCAGATGCTCAAGAAGGTCAAAATAGAGGATTCGGGGGAGACGGAGTTCCTCTCCGGCCAGCAGATCGACCGATGGCGCTTCCAGAAAGAGAACCAGCGGGTCATCAAAAAAGGCGGCAAGCCTGCTTCCGCGACCCCGCTCTTATTGGGGATCACCAAGGCGTCGCTGACGACCGAGAGCTTCATCTCCGCCGCCAGCTTCCAGGAGACGACGAAGGTCTTGACCGACGCCGCCGCTTCTGGTAAAAAAGATGAGCTCTTCGGGCTCAAGGAGAACGTGATCGTGGGGCATCTGATCCCCGCCGGCACGGGCCTGAAGACGTACAAGGAGTTCTCCATGGGTAAGATCGCAGCCGAAGAAAATCAAAAGGAGATGGTGCATGCCGACGATCCAGCAGCTCATTCGTCATAGTCGCGTCGCGAACAAGGGTAAGTCCAAATCCCCGGCGCTCAAAGGCTGTCCGCAGCGGCGCGGGGTCTGTCTGCAGGTCAAGACGATGACGCCCAAGAAGCCGAATTCGGCTTTGCGCAAGATCGCCCGCGTGCGCCTGACGACCGGCATCGAGGTCACCTCCTACATCCCCGGCGAGGGGCATAACCTTCAGGAGCATTCCATTGTTTTGGTGCGCGGCGGCCGCGTCAAGGACCTGCCGGGCGTCCGCTATCATATCGTGCGCGGCACGCTGGATACGACCGGGGTCGCGAACCGCCGGCGCTCCCGTTCCAAGTACGGAGCCAAAAAACCGAAAGCATCGGGCAAGAAATAATCCGCGAGGGACCATGAGACGAAGACGCGCGTTCAAAAGACAGATATTGCCGGACCCGAAGTACAACAACAAGACCGTCGCCAAGCTCATCAATATCCTGATGGAGAAGGGCAAGAAGTCGCTGGCGGAGACGATCGTTTACGGCGCCTTTGACATCATCCGGGAGAAGATCCAGGAAGAGGAGCCGCTGAAGGTCTTCATGAAATCTTTGGATAATATCCGGCCGAAGCTGGAGGTCAAGCCGCGGCGCGTCGGCGGGGCGACCTATCAGGTCCCCATCGAGGTCAGCCAGGAGCGCGGGGTTTCGCTGGCGCTGCGTTGGGTCAAGGATTTTTCGAGGGCGAAAAAGGGCAAGCCCATGATGGTGCGCCTGGCCGATGAGCTCATGGCCGGCTATAAGGGCGAAGGGGCCGCCATCAAGAAGCGCGACGATACCCACAAGATGGCGGAGGCCAACAAGGCCTTTGCGCACTTCAGATGGTGAGGGCGGGGCGGCCTTTATGAAAGGACTTTACGTGAGCGTCAATCCCGGTGTTTTAAAATTACTTTTACGACCCGACAGGTCATGCTGATCATGGCACAACAGACAGCTCTGGAAAACATAAGGAACATAGGGATCATAGCACATATCGACGCCGGAAAGACGACGACGTCGGAGCGGGTTCTTTTTTACACCAAGCGGATC
>JBFZAX010000160.1:0-2859 GCA_041308805.1 Candidatus Omnitrophota bacterium
TGCCAGAAGAGCAAAGAGAAGCGGCCCTGACCGTCGGGTTTCGCGCGGCTATCTTTTTATCTGCGCCTGAAAGGTAATCCGTGAACAACAAGGGCATCCGTTTTCTCGCGTTCGCCACCGCGCTTTCTGTTTTCGTCCTTGATCAGGCCAGCAAAGCGGCGGCGCGCCATTTCCTTGTCCTCGGCCAGTCCGTTCCCCTTATCCCGCGCGTTTTCCACTTAACCCTTGTCCATAATACCGGCGCCGCCTTCGGTTTTTTCAAAGGGGCGACCGTCCTGCTGGCGGCCGTGTCCCTGGCGTGCGTGGTTGTTATCGCTTTATGGTTTGGCGACCACCGTTTTTTTAAGAAGGTCTTGCCTTTCGGGGAGACCGACCGCGCCGGCCTCTTCTCGCTGGCCCTGGTCCTCGGCGGCGCCTGCGGGAACCTCCTGGACCGGCTGGTCTTTTCCTATGTCATCGATTTCATCGATTGGCGCGTCTGGCCGGTCTTCAACGTCGCGGATTCGGCTATTACCGTCGGAGGCGTCCTGCTCTTCCTGAGGCTGATGAAGGCGGAACGAGGGGCGCCTCGCGCGAAACCTCTATGACCTGACCATGTGCCCGATCCTGCTCAAGACCCGTTTTTTCACGATCTATTCTTACGGCGTTTTCGTGGCGCTCGCTTTTCTGGCGTCCAGCTGGCTTTTGACCCGCGAGGCCCGGCGCAGGCATCTCGACGAAAACCTCATCTACAATCTCTGCCTTTTATCGTTGGCGAGCGGCATCATCTTCGCGCGCGCGTTCTATGTCGTCCTGCGCTGGGATGAGTTCCGCGCGGATCTTTGGGAAATATTGCGGCTCAATCACGGCGGCCTCGTCTGGTTCGGCGGTTTCATCGGCGCCACCCTCGCGGCGGTCTGCTTCGCGCGCTGGAAACGCCTGTCGGCCGTCGCCACGCTGGACCTTTTCGTCCCGTTCGTCGCCCTGGGCCAGTCGATAGGCCGGCTGGGGTGTTTCTTCAATGGCTGCTGTTACGGGAGACCGACGCCCTGGGGTTTTTATTTTCCGTCGCACGCCGAGCGCCTTTTCCCTTCCCAGCTGATTGATTCTTTCACCCTCCTTGTTCTTTTTATCTTCCTGCGCGGCGTCCAGGAGAAGGGACGTCGGGGCTTGACCGTCGCTGCCTATCTCGCCGGCGCCGGCCTTCAGCGGTTTTTGATGGAATTCCTGCGCGCGGATGAGCGCCCTTTTTACGCGGGCTTGAGCATTTTTCAATGGATCAGCCTGGGCGTGTTTGTCCTGGGCGTCCTGTCCGGGACGGCGGCAATCCTATGGAAGAAAAAAGAAGTATCGTAGAGCCTTTGGCTGCGGGAAAGCGGCTCGATGTTTTCCTTAGGGAAACCGAGCCCGGCCTTTCCAGGACGCAGATCAAGGAGCTCATCCTGGCGGGCGCCGTTTCGGTCAACGGGGCCAAGCCTAAGCCGCACCATCGCCTGAAAGACGGCGATTCCCTTTCCTGGCGCCTGCCGGCGCCTGTCCCCAGCGGCCTTTCCCCGGAAAACATCTCCCTGAAGATCTTCTTTGAAGACGACGACATTCTCATCCTGGATAAACCTTCGGGCATGGTCGTGCATCCCGGGGCCGGACACGAGACAGGGACACTGGTGCACGCGCTTTTGTTCCATACTGACCGGCTTTCATCGGTGAGCCCGCACCGTCCCGGCATCGTTCATCGCCTGGATAAGGATACTTCCGGCGTCATGGTGGTCGCCAAGGATAATCCGGCCCATCTCCATCTGGCCAAGCAGTTCCGCAAGCACGATATCGAGCGGCGTTACATCGCGTTCGTCGAGGGGGAGGTGGATTTTGACGAGGGGGTCATCGACGTGCCGCTCAAGCGCCACGTGCTTGACCGCAAGAAGATCTCGGTCAGCTTTACGGATGAGGCGAAGCAGGCCTTCACGCATTATCGGGTCCTTAAAAGATACGGTTCCTTTTGCGCCTTGGAGCTTCGTCCCCAGACAGGCCGCACCCATCAACTGCGGGTGCATCTGGCTTATCTGGGCCATCCTATATTAGGGGATGCTACCTACGGAAAACAGAAGAGCTTTATCCGGCTGGCGCTGCACGCGCTGGAGCTTGGTTTTATCCATCCGCGGACCGGCAAGATGATGCGGTTCATTTCGCCCCTGCCGAAAGAGATGACGGATGCGGCGAAGGGATTGAAGATTGATGTCGGGAAAAAATTAGCAATGAACAATTAGTCTATAGTCGATAGTCTATGGTCGATGGTCAATACCTGGCGAGTAGAAATTAGCCCCGCCTTTGGCGGGGCGAAATAAATAGAAATAAGTGGAAATACGTTGTCGTTCTTTCTTCAAGGGGATCAAGGTACTCCAGGGGATCTAGTCTTAGGGGGATATCCAGGATATCAGGGTCATCCGGGGATAAATGCCCCAGGTCTCCTATCCTTGATATCCCAGGATAATCTCGGTATCCCCAACAGACCCGATACCCTCGATTTCCCGGATACCCTGACCTAAAGGATATTTTCAGTTTTGACAATAGACTATCGACCATCGACTATAGACTAAATGAGACTTTGAGACGTTGAGACTTTGAGACCCATCGTTAGATATATGACTACCGATTACGTTCCGATTTGGTTCATGCTATAATCAGACAATTATGAAAAGCATCATTCTTCATCCGCGCGAAAGAGCCGCAGGGACCCTTAAGCTGCCGGGCGATAAGTCGATCTCCCATCGGGCGGCTTTGTTGGCGGGCTTGTGCCCGCAGCCGACGCGCATCAGCAATTTTTTATTCGCCGATGATTGCCGCGTCACTCTCGATGTTTTAAAGGCGATGGGCGTCGGGATC
>JBFZAX010000161.1:0-2594 GCA_041308805.1 Candidatus Omnitrophota bacterium
GGGGTTGACGTGGAAATGCTGGCGCCGGTCTGCACGGTCAGCTGCGTCGCGGAATCCAGCGTCTTGACCTCCACGTTCAGCTGGCAAAGAATATCGCCTGTCTCCTTGACTTCGGGCCTGATGTTCAGCTTAATGCCGTACTCAACATAAGCCACGGAGGTCGTTGTTGTGCCGCTGGAAACGCTGACATTAGAAAGCACGGGGACTTCGCCTCCCACAAGGATCCTCGCCTCTTTACCGCTGAGCGCGACCAACTTAGGCCGCGCTAATGTACGCACCATATTATCTTGTTCCAGAACGTTCAAAATAGTGTTCATCGTCGTTCTGGTGTAGTTGGCGACGCCGATACCCTTGGCGAGATCAAACATCCCCTGAGGCAGCGTCATGTGATCTCTCATGGGTTGTTCGGAAAAGGTGAACGTTGAGGACCAGTTGATGCCGAGCCGGTCGATGGCGATCTTCGAGATCTCCAAAACCTGAACATCGATTTCAACCAAAGGATAGTCCTCGGAGTAGGTGACGAGGTTGATGATCTTGTCTTGAAAGCTCTGCAAGAGCTGCTCAACGACCTCCTTTTTACGCAGCGGAAGGTCGCCTAAGACGAATATTTTGCGTTCCTGGTCGCCGACCTGGAACGTGACACCGCGAATACCCGCCGTACCAAAAAGATCCTCGAGCCGTTTCTTCAGCCGGCCGAGATCTTCGGCAAAGACGCGGACCACGATCTCTCTCTGGCCCATATCATCCCATATCTGAAGATTGGTCTCGCCGGGTTTCTTCGCCGAGACAAGAATCTCTTTATTGCTGGCGCCGGCAACATCGGCGACAGCGGGATCGCCTATAGCGATCCTTTTAGGGTTGGCCACCGCAAAAACCTTAGACTCTCCGACAACAACATCCATCTGCCGCGAATTTCCGTAGGACTCGGAAAAAAATTCGGAACAGACCGAACCGGGGGAGAAAACGGTGACAAGCCAACACAGGAAAACGGCTAGGAATATTTTTTTAGCCACGTTTATTTGAGGACCATGTTTGATTTTTCCGTCCCGCGATAGACTTCCATCGTCGGCGCGGGCGGAGGGGCTTCCTGTTTCTTCTCCTGCTGCTTAATGATAAGCGTCTTGTCTTCCTTGGGAGAAAGGAATTCCTGTCCCAGGTTGCTGAAGACGTATTGCCATAATGTGTTGACTTCCACGGGAGGAACGGGCTCCACGGCTGTTTCCAGCGGCGGCCGCAGGACAAGCCGTAACTTGCCCTGATCCAGAGCATACGTCAAAAGAGCGATCTCTTTGGGAGAAAGCGCCAGCGTCACCATAAGGTCCTTGGGCGCGGGAGTGGGCTTGCCGCGCTCGGGCACAGCCCCTCCTTCGATACCCAAAATAAGAATATTCTGAAAAAGGGTCACGCTGACAAGCTCCGTCACTTTTCTCCCGTCAACCTGGGCATTATAAGGGAAGGTGCCGACGACATCCACATAGTCGCCGGGACGGATCTTGCCGCCGACAGCCGAAAGAAAAGGAACGACCAGCGTCATGGCGCGCTTTCCCTGCGGCGTGCGCATTGCCAGGCTCGTGTCTTTGACGGCGATCGTAAGCTTGGTCGCCATGACCTGCTCACCCGGCAAGATATCCACGATGGCGCGCTTTCCTATGACAAGACTTTGAGAAGAGATCGCTTTAGGCTGGACATACTTTTCCGGAATGGCTTCAAACTTCACCATGGTTTCATCGATCGTCGTTCCGGCGGCAATGCTGCCTGTCGCGACCAGAACATAGGACTTTTTCTCCTCTTTGACAAATTTTTTTTCGGTCTGGGAGATATAATTCCTGACCATCACCACGGCCATCAACGCTAAAACTACGGCCAATACAATGCTGAGCTTCTTTTTATCCATATAAATCTTTCAACTCAATAAATCTTCCTTGATCTCGATCCTGGCGTCCCTTTTGAGACGATCCGCCAGATCCTTGACGCGCTCGGCCTGCTTCTGTTGCAGAAGTCCGTTTTTGATCTGCTCGTAGACTTCCGTCAGCGGCGGAATGACCCCGCCCTTCTTCTCCTCGATCTTGACAATGGTGAATCCTTCCGGACTTTTAAAGATGGGGCTGATCTGTCCCGCCTCTAAAATCGCAACGGCCTTGCTGAAATTTTCGGATGTTTCCGACGGCTTGATAAACCCGAGGTCGCCGCCCTTGGAAGCGCTGGCGCTCACGGAACGCTCCCTGGCCAGCGTCGCGAAATCCGACCCCTGCAGAAGCGCAATAAGGATCTCCTTCGCCGTCGGCTCGGAAGCAACGACGATTTCTCTCGCCCGGACTTCTTCGGGAGCCGCGAACTCTTTTTTATACTGCGCGTAAAACCCTTCCACCTCGCCCGCATCGATCGCAACACCCTTGGTCTCGTCTATGATCAACTGTCTGGCCAGCGAACTCCTCCTGAAATCTTCAACGGCATCTTTGACGTCTTTCTTCTTGTCGATACCCCGTGCCTTCGCTTCCTGAACGATCAATTCCTGGATCACAAGATCGTTGAGATAGTTCTTTTTAGCGTCAACCGTATTGATCTTGATCTCCGGCGAGAGCGCTTCCAGGCCC
>JBFZAX010000162.1:0-12138 GCA_041308805.1 Candidatus Omnitrophota bacterium
AGATCCCTTTATACTTCGGGTCGGTGTTCGGAAAATGGTGCCCGATATCGCCCTGCGCGAGCGCGCCTAAGAGCGCATCGCAGACCGCATGCGTCAGGACATCCGCGTCCGAATGGCCCGCCAGCCCTCGGGAGTGGGCCAGCTTGACGCCGCCCAAGACGAGCGGACGGCCTTTGACCAGCCGATGGATATCGTAACCGATGCCGACCCTAAACATACTTTCCTTGTGGACTCCCGGGATTTTGATCCTCATCGCCTATATATGGCCCACCTTCGTCAAAGCGCTTTCGCCTTTGACTTCGGCGGGTTCATCCGCCACAACGGGTCGATGGCGAACATCCGGGGACATCCGCCGAAACGCTGATCACTTTCCTTCGCGACCCAAAAGCCGCGATCTCCTGCGCAGGCGGATGACCGCCTGCGCGAAGAGCAGGTCTTCCGGCGTCGTGATCTTGATATTCCCATAAGAGCCCGGGACGACCCAAACCTTATGGCCCAGGCGCTCGACGAGCGACGCATCGTCGAAAGCCGTCCCCTTACCGCCTTGGCGATGCGCCCGTTCGATGAGACGGCGCTCAAAGACCTGAGGCGTCTGGATCTCCCAAAGCCTTCCGCGGTCCGGAGTCTCGATCACCGCCCCGTCCGGGCCGACCTTCTTAACCGTCGCCTTCACAGGCACGCCGAGGATAGCGGCGTTCGTGCGGCGCGCCTTCTTAATGACGCGCGTGATATCCTCAGGGGCCACCAAGGGCCGCGCGCCGTCATGAATAAGGACAAGCTCTGCGTCGCGGCCCAGCGCCTTAAGGCCGTTCTCCACCGAAGCCCGCCGGGTCGCGCCTCCCGCGACGATCCGCCCGACCTTCGTCAGACGAAACCTCCGGACAAGATCTTTTGCTGTCTTTAAGCCGTCTTGGCCGAGGACGAGCACGATCTCATCGATCAAAGGATGGGCATGCAGCGCCCTGAGCGTCCGCAGGATGATCGGCTGGCCGTTCAGGCGGATCCAGGGCTTCGCGACGCCGCTCTTCATCCGCGCGCCCGATCCCCCGGCCGCCACCAACGCCGTGACCCTTGGAAAGTCGCGCCTCATATCAAGACCCTCAGGCCTTTTCGGGCTTAGCGAATACCATCCGGCCCGCCTGCGTTTGCAGGACCGAAGTGATGACAACGCGCAGTGTCGAGCCGATGAAGCGCCGGGCGTCTTCCACGACGACCATCGTCCCGTCCTCCAGATACGCCACCGCCTGATTATGCTCCTTGCCTTCCTTCATCGGCTTGATCTCGATGGCCTCTCCCGGCAAGACGACGGATTTAAGCGCGTTGGCCAGCTCATTGATGTTCAGGACCTTCACCCCCTGCAGCTGGGAGATCCTGTTGAGATTGAAATCGACCGTGAAGATCTTGGCCTCCAGGAGCTTGGCGAGCCGCACGAGCTTGGAGTCGACCTCGCGGGTGTCCGGAAAATCCTCTTCATGGACCGACAGGTTGAAGCGCTTGTCCGCCTGGATCGCATGCAGGATCTCCAGCCCCCGGCGGCCGCGCTGCCTCTTGATCGAATCCGCGGAGTCGGCGATGGTCTGAAGCTCCTTGAGGACGAACCGCGGGACGATGAGGCGCGCCTCGACGAACGAGGTCTTCATGATGTCGACGATGCGGCCGTCGATGATCGCGCTGGTATCCACGACGATCGAATCCGTCCGCTCATCCTGCCGGCGGAACTTGACGTACGGGATGATCAGGTTGAACTCATCCCGGCCGCGCAGGGCGATCGCCATCCCCAGATAGGAGAACGAAAGCGTCAGCAGGTAACCGATCACGTCGCGCAACGACTGGTCCAAAGGAAAGAGCGCGAAGAGCGCGGTGGTCAGGATCTTGGCGATGATGAGGCCGAGGGCCAGGCCGAAGACGGCGCTCGACAGCCCCCTGACGGAGATCCCCCGCATCCCCGCCTCCAGGATGATGATCAACAGGCCGAAGACCGCGCCGCCGAGCAGAGATCCCGCCGGCGGAAAGCTGTTCACATCCCCGATCTGAAAACCGACGATCGCGCAACATAAGACAAAAAGAATCCGGATGAATAACAGGGTCATGTTCATAAAAATTTCTCCTTTTTTGCCGCCGGCTTTATGGCCGACGGAATGATCAGGGCGTTCGATAGATAAGCGCTGCTCAAGGCTTGCCCCAAAGCCTCTCAAACACGTCATTCAGATAGCCGACGGCGCCCAGCTCGATCTCTTTGGGCTTCAGCGACCGGCATGCCTGGAAATTCGACTTCGGCAACAGGCACGTCTTGAACCCCAGCTTCGCGGCCTCGTTGATCCGCAGGGCGATATTGGTGACGCTGCGCACCTCCGAGGCCAACCCCACCTCGCCGACCGCCACCGTCTCGAACGGGATGACTTTGTCGTAGACGCTGGAGGCGATCGCCAGGCAGATCCCCAGGTCGACCGCCGGGTCTTCGACCTTCATACCCCCCACCACGTTGACGAAGATGTCCTTGTCGAAGAGCTTCAGGCCCATCCGCTTCTCAAGGACCGCCACCAGGAGGCTGAGGCGGTTATAATCGATCCCTTGGGCCTTGCGCCGGGTGACGCCGAAGTTGGCTTTCGTCGCCAGCGCCTGGATCTCGATGAGGATCGGCCGCGTACCTTCGAGGATAGGCACCACGACGCTGCCCGAGGCCTCCCGCGGCCGCTCCGCCAGGAAGATCTCAGACGGATTCTGGACCTGCGTCAACCCCCGGCTCTCCATTTCGAAGACGCCGATCTCGTTGGTGGAACCAAAACGGTTCTTGAAGGCGCGCAGGACCCTGTAATTCGAGAACCGCTCGCCTTCAAAATAAAGGACCGTGTCAACGATGTGCTCCAGCACCCGCGGGCCGGCGAGGGTGCCTTCTTTCGTGACATGGCCGATCAGAAGCATGGCGATCCCGCTCGCCTTCGCCAGCTGGGTCAGGATGTTGGCGCATTCGCGCACCTGGCTGACGCTGCCGGCGCTGGAGGACAACAGCGACGTGTAGACGACCTGGATAGAATCGATGACCACCAGGTCCGGGGCGAACCGCTTGACCGCTTCCAGGATCGCCTCGACCTGCGTGGCGTTGACGATGAAGATCTGGTCCGACGCCGCGGTGCCGAGCCGGTCGGCGCGCAACTTCGTCTGGCGCACCGACTCCTCGCCGCTGACATACAGGACGCGCCGGCCCCGGCGGGCGAGCTCCCGGCTGATCTGAAGCGAGATCGTCGACTTGCCGATCCCCGGATCCCCGCCGATCAGGACGACCGAACCACGAACCAGGCCGCCGCCCAGGACCCGGTCCAGCTCGGCCATGCCGACGGACAAGCGCTCATCCTCGGCGGTCTGAACGCTGTGCAAAAGGACGGGCTCGGCGAGGGCTGTCGGCTTCGCCGACCGCGGCCCCGCGTCAACCTCTTCTTCCACGAACGAATTCCAACTCGAACAGTCCGGACACCGTCCCGCCCACTTCGGAGAGATAAAACCGCAGGATTGACACACGAAAGCGATCTTTGTCTTTATGGCCTTGACCATGGAACACCTTTTCTGGACGCTGATGACGCGCTCGATCAGGATCTCGGAGAAGGCGGGGCGGGATGCCGGCTAAGCCTGCCGAGCGAGGCAGGAGAAGAACCGGACCAAGAGGGACAAGAGCTCGCCCCGAAGCCCGGCGAGATAACGTCGGGCCGGGTCGCCTCGTTCAGCGGCGCGACGAGGATGCCTTACGTTCCTCGGCCGCGGCGGCCGGCGGCTCCTCCCGGGGACGATAGAGCAGTTTCCAGGGATTCTTCTTCAAGTCCGCGAACATCTCCTCGATGTTCGTATACAGGTCCTCATCCGTGAAGAGCTTGCCGACCGTGCCCTCGCCGCTCCGCACATCCTTGAGCAGGCCATCCAGCTCCCCTAAAACCGCCTGGACGCTGCTCAGCGTGTCTTTGGTCTGCAGAACGACGTCTTTCGCCAGGTCCGTGACCTCCTGGATAGAGGTCGGATCTTCTCCGACGATGATATCCCCTTCCCGGACCAGCTCGGCGTAATCCTTCCCCGGGATCAATTCAAGGTATTTCTCTCCTAACAGCCCCAGCGTGTTGACCCAGGCCCGCGACCCCCGGGGGATCTCGGTGTCGCTGTCCACCCAGGCGACGATCGTGACCGTCGTCTTGCCGGCCTCGTCATGCGCCATGCGGATCTCTTTGACCTCGCCGCGATCGACGCCGGCCAGCCGCACCGGCGCGCCCACCTTGATGCCGTTGGCGAAACCGAACGTCACGTTGAAATTATAGCCGTGCTTGATCAGCTTGAAATCCCCGATCCACAAGACGAACCAGGTCATGATGACCAGGCCCGCGAAAACGAAGATCCCCACCTTCAACTCCAGCGAACGACTCTTCTCCCCCATGGCGCCTCTCCTTTATCTTTTTTATGAAGCCGGTGCCGCCTTGACGATCGAGCTCTGCCCCTCGGTGATGGGCCCATGCGCGGCGCCCGTGATGAATTGATGGACGTAAGGATTGTGCGAATACCGGATCTCGTCCGGCGTGCCCTCGGCGATGATCTTGCCTTCATAGAGCATCGCGATGCGGTCGGCGACCTTATAGGCGCTGCGCATATCGTGGGTGACGACGATCGAGGTCACCTTGAGCTTGTCGTGGAGCTCGTCGATCAAGAGGTTGATGGCGTCGGCGGTGATCGGGTCGACCCCCGTCGTCGGCTCGTCATACAAGATGATCTTCGGCCGCGTGCAGATGGCGCGCGCCAGCGAAACGCGCTTGCGCATGCCCCCGCTCAGGTCCGCGGGCATGTACGATTCGATGTTGTAAAGGCCGACCAACGCCAGGGATTCCTTGGCGCGTTTTTCGCGCTCGCCCGCCGTCAAGTTCATCTGCTCGCGCAGGACAAAACTCACGTTCTCCCCGACGGTCAGCGAATCGAAGAGGGCGCCCCCCTGGAACACCAGGCCGATCTGCATGTGCAGCTCGTTGAGCTCTTTGCCGCGCAGCTTCCAGACATCCTTGCCTTCGACGCGGACGACGCCGTTGTCCGGCTGTATAAGGCGCACGATATGCTTGAGCGTCACGCTCTTGCCGACGCCCGATCGGCCGATGATGACCTTGGTCTCGCCCTTCTCAACGACCAGAGACATATGGTCCAGCACCTGCCGGTTGTTGAAATTCTTCGACACATCCGCCAATTCGATCATCGGGATCATGAGCAACTTCGCGACCTGCCAGCCGCGTCCCTTTTCACATCAGATTCTATCCACACACGCAATCTCTTCATCATAAACAACAACACCCATTCTCCTGAGATGCGTGGCCCCGATCCAACCCCTCCGCAAAGAATCAAGACGACGATTTCGTTTCTCTCCCGACTCATAACCGCTGCAAAAATTTTCAGAGAAAATTTTCGCGCATTCGTCGGGATAAGTTCGGCCATATGACTTACGCTCCCTTCGGTCGCGTAAGTCATGGCCTCACTTAATCCAGGAAAAAATAAAACAAGGCCGTGAAGAAACAGTCCGCGACGATGATCAGGATAAAGGAGCTGACGACCGAACGGGTCGTCGCCTTGCCGACCCCCTCCGCCCCGCCCTTGACGTTCAAACCTTCGTAACAGGAGATCAAGGCGATGATCATGCCGAAAAAGACCGTCTTGGACAACCCCGTGAAAAGGTCCTTGTACACGAGGGCGTCAAAGGTCATGTTCATGTACATGCTCGAGCGGATGCTGAGCCGGAAGACGCCGATCAAATATCCGCCGAAGATGCCGATCGCGTTGGCGAAGACGGTCAAGACCGGCAACATGACGGCCAGGCTCAGGAACCGGGGCACGACGAGATACTTGACGGGGTTGGACCCGAGAGTCTCCAGCGCGTCGACCTGCTCGGTCACCGCCATCGTCCCGATCTCGGCGGTGATGCCCGCGCCGCTGCGGCCGGCCACGATCAGCGCCGTAATGACAGGCCCCAGCTCGCGCATGAGCGAGACCGCCACGATGCTGGCGATATAGATCTCGCTGGACATCTTCTGCATCACGTAAGCTGTCTGCAGGGCCATGATCATGCCGATGAAAAAAGAAACGAGCGAAACGATGGGCAGGCTGTCGACGCCGATCTTCTTGGCCTGTTCGAAGACGCGGCGGCCGCCAAAGGGCTTCATCGGCGCGAAGACGACCGTCTGGACCCCCAGGCTGAAGATCCCGCCGAAAAAGTTGATAAAATTGATGATCTTCTGCCCCAACGCGAAATACATTTGCTGCCTGAATAAGAACATGCGTCCCCTTCTCTTAGACCTTAAAGGAAAGCTCGGGCTTATCCTTCTCCCGGGTCACTTGCACCTTCGAGCCTTCGCCGATGCGCCTCGAGATGATCTCCTCGGCCAGCGGGTCTTCCACGTAGCGCTGGATCGTGCGCTTCAGCGGACGGGCCCCGAAGACAGGGTCGAATCCCTTCTCGATCAAGAAATCCTTCGCGGCCTGGTCCAGGTCCAGCTTGATCTTCTGGTCATTGAGCCGCTCCTGGACCTCGGCCATCTGGATCTCGACGATCGCGTAGAGGTCGTTCTTCTCCAGCGGCCGGAAAACGATGACGTCGTCGATCCTGTTCAGAAACTCGGGCTTAAAGGTCCTCTTGATCTCCTCCAGGAGCCGCGACTTCATCTGCTGGTAATCCATGTCCGAGGATTGCGCCACGAACCCCAGCGATCCCTGCTTGCGCAGGATCTCCGCGCCGACGTTGGAGGTCATGATGACGATGCAATTGCGGAAGTCGACCTTGCGGCCGAAGCTATCGGTCAGCCGGCCATCCTCCAAGACCTGCAACAGGAGGTTAAAGACATCCGGATGAGCTTTCTCGATCTCGTCCAGCAGGATGACCGCGTAGGGCCGGCGGCGGATCTTCTCGGTCAGCTGGCCGCCCTCCTCGTAACCGACATAGCCCGGCGGCGCGCCGACGAGACGCGAAACATTGAACTTCTCCATATACTCCGACATATCCAGCTGGACCAGGGCGTTTTCATCGCCGAACATGAACTCCGCCAGGGCGCGGCCCAAAAGGGTCTTGCCCACGCCGGTCGGACCCAGAAAGATGAACGAACCGATGGGCCGGCGCGGATCCTTGATCCCCGCCCGGGAACGGCGCACGGCGTGCGCGATGGCCTCGATCGCCTCCTCCTGCCCGACGACATATTTGTGCAGCTCCTGTTCGATCTTCAGGAGCTTTTCGCCTTCCTTCTGCTCGAGCTTGACGATCGGGATCCCCGTCATCTTCGAGACGATGGTCGCGACCTGCCCCTCGTTGATCTGGGGCCGCGTCTTCGCCCGCTCCTCCATCCAGACCTTCTTCTCTTCCTCCAGCTTCTGACGGGCCTGCCGCTCCTGGTCGCGCAGGCTCGCCGCCTTCTCGAAATCCTGGTTCTTGATGAAGATCTCTTTTTCCTTACGCAGCTCCTCGACATCGATCTCCAGCTTCTTGACGTGCGCCGGCGCGGTGAGGATGTCTAGGCGCGCGCGGGACCCGGCTTCGTCGAGGATGTCGATCGCCTTGTCCGGCAGGAACCGGCCGGTCAGATAGCGGTCGGAGAACTTCGAGGCGGACACGAGCGCCTCGTCGAGGTATTCGACGTTGTGGTGCTGCTCGTATTTATCCCGCAGGCCCTTGAGGATCTCGACCGTCTCTTCCACCGACGGCGGATCGACCATGATCGTCTGGAAGCGGCGCTCGAGAGCGGCGTCCTTCTCGATATATTTGCGGTACTCGTCGGGCGTGGTGGCGCCGATGCACTGGATCTCCCCGCGCGACAGGGCGGGCTTGAGGATGTTGGAGGCGTCGATCGCGCCTTCGGCCGCGCCCGCGCCCACGAGCATGTGGAGCTCGTCGATAAAGATCATGACGTCGCGGGAGCGCTTGATCTCGTCCATCACCGCCTTGATCCTCTCCTCGAACTGGCCGCGGTACTTGGTCCCGGCGATCATGAGCGCCAGGTCTAAGACGATGATCCGCTTGTTGCGCAGGATCTCCGGGATATTGCCCATGATGATCTGCTGCGCCAGTCCCTCGACGATGGCTGTCTTGCCCACCCCGGCCTCTCCCAAGAGGACAGGATTATTCTTCGTGCGCCGCGCCAGGATCTGGATGACGCGCTCGATCTCGCCCTTGCGGCCGATGACGGGATCGAGCTTGCCTTCGCGCGCCAGCGTTGTCAGGTCGCGGCCGAACGCGTCGAGCGCCGGCGTCTTGGACTTCGAAGGCTGCTGCCCGCCGAAACCCGGCGTCGCCGACCCCAAGAGCTCCATGATCTCGCTGCGCACGCGGTTCAAGTCCAATCCGGCGTTCAGCAAGACCTGCGAGGCGACGCCTTCCCCCTCGCGGATCAAACCCAGCAACAGATGTTCGGTGCCGATATAGTTATGGCCCAGCGCCCGCGCCTCTTCGGCGGCCAGCTCAAGGGCTTTTTTGCTGCGCGGCGTAAAAGGCACATCTCCCTGGATCTGCGTCGAAGGTCCGGGCTGGACGAGTTTCTCGATCTCTAAACGGATCGCCTCCAACCCCAATCCCAGCTTCTGGAGCACCGCCGCCGCGACGCCCTCCCCTTCGCGGATCAATCCCAGCAGCAGATGCTCGGTCCCGATGTAATCGTGGTTAAAACGCCTGGCTTCCTCTTTGGCCAGGACGATGACCTTGCGCGCGCGTTCCGTGAAACGGTTAAACATCGTCAATCCTCCGATCGTATGATAGCCGTGATAACAATGCCTTGCCGGTCAAAAAGAATCCTGAAAGGACGCCGGATCCGCGCGATCATCCGCCCAGTTTCTGCCGGATGATCTGAGCGCGCTTGACATCCCTTTCGTTCGAAGAAAGCTTTTTGTTCTCGAGCTTTTGGAGGTGCGCGGGCTGCGTCAAGATGAAGAGCTCGTTGATCAGCCCCCGTTCCATCCCCTGGAGGATCCCCAGGTCGTGGCCGAGCCGCAACATCGACAAAAGCTCCACCGTCTCGTTGCTGGAGATGATATGGGCGCTCTTGAGCGTCCCGAAAGAACGCCAGACGCGGTCATCCAAAAGCTCGTGATGCTCCTGGCGCAGGGCCTCCCGGGCCCGCTGCTCCTGGTCGATGATCTGTTTGATGACGCCCTTGATATTCCCTAATATCTCGTCTTCCCGCTGCCCCAGGGAGACCTGGTTCGATATCTGGAAAAAATTCCCGGAGGCCTGGGTCCCTTCGCCGTAAAGGCCGCGGGTCGTGAAGCTCAGCTTGGCGATCGCTTCCAGGACCCTGTTGATCTGGCGCGTCATCACGAGCGCCGGCAAATGGAGCATGACCGATCCGCGCAGCCCGGTCCCCGTGTTCGTCGGGCAGGCCGTCAAATAACCCCAATCCCTTTTGAAAGCGTAGGGCAGCAGCTCGGAGAGCCGGGTATCGATGACGTCGATCGCCTGCCACGTGGCGTCCAGATCGAAGCCCGACTCCATGGCCTGGATGCGCAAATGGTCCTCCTCGTTGACCATGATCGCCACATTCTCGTCGGGATTGACGAGCAGCCCTTTCTGGTTCGAGCGGATCGCATGCTCGTTGGACATCAGATGGCGCTCCACGAGGAACTGCTTATCGATGCTGTCCACGTCCTCCAGGCGCAGGAAGAGCGAATCTTTCAGCGCAGGGACCTGGACGAAGGCCGCGCTGGCCATCCCCAGGACCTTCTCCCCGTTCTCCTTCTTCGCCCAATGCGGAAAGGGCGTCCTAGCGATGTTGCGGGCGAGCCGGATGCGCGAAGAAATGACGATGTCGGAATTCGGGCCGCAGCCCTTAAGCCATCCGCCGACGTGATTAAGGAGATCGTCGATACCCATTTTTATTTCGCGGTGCCTTTCTTTTTCTTGTCGGACTCTTTGGCCTTCGGCGCCTGAGGGTCCCCCGAAAGCTCCATTTCTTTGATCTGGTCCCGGAGCCGGGCGGCCTCCTCAAACTCTTCGTGCTCGATGGCCTGCTGGAGCTTCTCTTTGAGCTGCGCCGGATCCAGCGGTGGTCTGGCCTTAGCGGCGCCTTTGGGCACCGGAGGCTCGGCGGGAGCGCCAGGAGGCGTCTTGCCGGTGTGCTGGATGGCGCCGTGGATACGTTTGAGCAACGGCCCCAGATAGCGGCTGAAAGCCGCGTAGCATTCGCTGCAGCCGAGCCGGCCGATCTTGCGGAAATCCTCATAAGCCAAGCCGCAATGGCCGCACTGGTTGGGCGCCGGCGTCTTATCGGGGGCGCTGATCTGCTTGCCGTAATCGACCAGGCCCGCCAAGAGGTCCGAAAGGCCGAACTGCTGCTCCATCTCCATGCTCTTCTTGCGGGCGCAATCGTCGCACAGGTGCAGCTCGTTCATCTGATCGTCCACGATCTCGGTCAGATGCACCGTCGCCTGGTTCTTTTTGCAGTCATCACACAACATAGCGCGTGCCGTCCTTCCGGGTGATCTTGCGGAACTCCCGGATCAGCTTGACCGTCTTGGGGCCGACCTTGCCGTCGCCGATCGCGCGGCTGTCGATCTTGACCACCGGGACGATCTCGGCGGCCGTGCCCGTCAAAAAGACTTCATCGGCATTATAAAAGTCAAAACGCGTCATCAGCGCTTCGCCGCCCCGCAGGCCCATCCCGGAAGCCAGCTCCAACACCGTCTGGCGGGTGATGCCGTTCAAAACGCCGACGTGGACAGGAGGCGTCAAGAGGTCCTTGCCCTTCACCGCAAAGATATTGTCCCCCGTGCACTCCGTGACCATGCCGTTATAGTCCAACATGATCGCTTCCGGCACGCCCGCGTTGATGGCCTCGATCTTGCCGAGAATGTTATTGAGGTAGTTCAACGACTTGATCTGGGGATTCAAGGACTCAGGAGGATTGCGCCGTGTCGCCACGGTCACGATCGTCAAGCCTTTTTTGTAGAACTCCGGCGGGTAGAGCGCGATCTTATCCGCGATGATGAAAACCGTCGCCTGCGGACAGCGGCGCGGGTCCAGCCCCAGGTCACCGACGCCGCGCGTCACCACCGCGCGGATATAACCGTCGCGCAGCTTGTTCGCCTTGAGGGTCGAAAGGATCGCCTGTTTCAGGGCCTCCGGGGTCAAAGGGACCTCGAGCGCGATCGCGCGCGCCGAAGCAAAGAGCCGGTCGATGTGCTCGTCAAGCTTGAAGACCAGGCAATCATAGACCCGGATCCCTTCAAAGACGCCGTCACCGTACAAGAGACCGTGGTCGAAGACCGACACCTTCGCCTCTTCCTTTCTGACCAATTTACCGTCCAGATAAATCCACATGTCTCCTCCGATGAATCACGATCGATCGAAATCCAATGTCGTTAATTTTCCCCGACTCATAACCGCTGCAAAAATTTTCAGAGAAAATTTTCGCGCATTCGTCGGGATAAGTTCGGCCTCATGACTTACGCTCCCTTCGGTCGCGTAAGTCATGGCCTCACTTATACCGCGATCTTGCCGTCAAAGATATTCAGGATCCGGTGCGATCCCTGGGCCAGCTCGAGGCTGTGCGTCACCACGACCAGCGTCGTCTGCCGCTGCTTATTGAGGTCAAAAAGCATGTCCTGGATCTGCCGGCCGGTCTCGTAATCGAGGTTGCCGGTCGGCTCGTCGCAAAAAATGATCTCCGGGTCGTTGATCATCGCCCGGGCGATGGCCACGCGCTGTTGCTCGCCGCCGGAGAGCTGAGACGGCCGGTGCCGGGCGCGGTCGGCCAGCCCCAGAGCGTCCAAAAGCCCCAGCGCCTTGTCGCGCAGCGGCCGCTCCTTAAGGCCCCGGCGCGCGATGAGCCCGGGCAGCAACACGTTCTCGAGCGCGGAAAACTCCCGCAGCAGATGATAGAACTGGAAGACGAACCCGAAACGCGCGTTGCGCATAAAGGCCCGCTGGGAATCGGCGAGCCGCGACAGGCAAAAATCGTCGAGATAAACCTCCCCTTCGCTCGGCTCGTCGAGCCCGCCCAGCAGGTGCAGCAGGGTCGACTTGCCGGCCCCCGAAGGCCCTACGATGCTGAGGACCTGCCCGCGCTCGACCCGGAACGACACGCTCTTAAGGACCTTCAGCTCCTTGGCGCCGTCATAATAGATCTTCGAAAGGTTTCTGGCTTCCAGCAT
>JBFZAX010000163.1:0-5622 GCA_041308805.1 Candidatus Omnitrophota bacterium
CGATCGACCCATAAGAGATCCCGAGATTATTGTATGCCTTGGCATACCGGGGATCGATCTCGACCGCTTTTTCCAGCGCGGGGATCGCTTCGCTGTGCCGCCCCATCTCGTTATAGACGAAGCCGAGATTGTTGAAGGCATTGGGGAAGGTCGGATCGACCTCAGCCGCCTTTTTGAAACTCTCAGCGGCCTGCTCTTTCTGGCCCAATTTTAGATAGGCATTCCCGCTATTAAAATAGGGATCGCCCAGCTGCGGGTCCAACTGCATCGACCGCTGATAAGATGCCAGCGCCTGCGCGTACTCTCCCAGGTCATAATAGACCGCGCCCAGGGCGTTATGCATCAGCGCGCTATCGGGCGCGTAATGCAGCGTGCGCTGATAAAAGCTCAACGGCTCGCGCCAATAGGTGTTCTGCCCGACGGTACGAACCGCAAAAAAGATCAGCAACGCGACCGTCAGCCCCTGCCCTGCCGCCTTCCAGCGAGCCGACTGGATGAGCCGGCCTAACCCCCGGCCCAAAAGAAGAAATATCCCGACGCAGGGAAGATACAGCCAGTGCTCGGCCATGTAGGCGTTGATAGGATAAAGGTTGGCGTGCGGCAACAGCGTCACGAAAAACCATGAGAGCGAGAAAAACGCGAACCCGTCGCTTCGGCGGAGCTTCGAAATACCGGCTCCCAGGAGGACAAGGAGCGCAATGCCGGCCCATACCCTCGGGTCGCTGAAATAAAAAACCCTGTTCTCGTATTCCATGTGCAGATGGAAAGGAAAGACCAGAAGCCTCAAGTAGTTGAAGAGCGCGACGAAGAAGCCGGGCAGCCGCTGAAAAAAGGTCGTGTCATAGACGATGTTCGACAAAAGGGACCGCAGGATCGTCGCTCTCACCGTGATATAAACGGCGGCGATGACGGCGATCGGCAGGAAGCTCTTAGCGACGAACCTCTCTTTGAACGCGGCGTGATAGATCAACAGCAAGACCGGCAAGACCAGGGAGTTTTCGCGGGAGAGCAACGCGAGCGCGAACCCGACGCCGGCGAAGGCGAGAAAACCCATCTGACGGGACCGAAGATGCTTGATATAAGCGACCAGGGCCCCAAGCAGGAAGACCGCGGCCAAAGGGTCGGCCCGGCCGGAGACGAACGCGACCGCCTCGGTGTGGACAGGGTGCGCCACAAAAAAAAGTCCGCTCAGCGTCGCGGCGAGCAGGTTACCAGGCAGAAGAATATTGGCGAGCCAAAAGACAAGAAGAGCGGCCAGAACATGCAGAAGGATGCCGACGAAATGATATCCCCGCACATTGAGCTTCCACAGGGCATAGTCGCCCATGTAGGTCATCATCTGCAGGGGGCGGTAGGAATTCCATTTGCGGCCAACGCCGGCGGCGATGTTCTGGGTGAAGACAGCCTTGATGCCGGCAGGGCTTGTGATGAAGGGATTGTCGCGGATGAGGTCGTTGTCGTCGCGCAGGAACTTGCCGTTCAACGAATTGGCGTAGACGGCGAAGCCGACGGCGACTATTAAGAGGATCGAAGCAGCCAAAGCCTTCTTCCCAGACGGGCTCAGGGCTTTTGGCCGGGATCCTTCCCGCGGTGTTCTCTTGGGAGAGACAGCCATAGACTCAGCGCTTCTTCAACTCTTCCAGGATCCGGTCGAGCTTCTGCTCAATGCGTTGCAAAACTTCGATCTTGCGCTCTTCCATCCGGTTCTGCTTGTCCTGGACCTCTTTCGCCGTCTGGGCGAGCTTGTTCATATCGGGCAAACTGAACATTTTTCTCCTTATGCATGACGTAGGGAACGGCCTAAGACCATTCCCTACGTTGAGACCTTGTGACTTTGAGACCTGGCGACCCAGCTAAACTTGAGACTATAGGTCTGGCCTTTAGTCTCAAGTTTCTAGAATTTCTTGCCGTGGCGGTAGGGCCGCAACTTGTTCTTCTCGGCCTTTTTGTTGAGGGCCTGCTCGAGGTCGACCCCGCGGGCCCCGCAGTAATCAAAGATCCGGATACAGCAATCAGCCAGCTCCTCAGCCACCGCTTCCTTGCCCAGATCGTTACGCATGGCCTCCAGGGCTTCTGAAAGCTCCGAGTGCATCAAGGCGATCAGCTCGCCATCGGAGCGCTCAAAATCCCACCACCCCTTCTCTTTCGCGGTCTTGTGACACAATTCAATCCACTTTTTAATATCCATATTTCTCCTATTATTTAGCTAACCGCAGCGAAACACTAGAGGACAGTCCTGTTTTGTCTCAACTTTGATCGGGAAAGTGAGACAATAAAGGACTGTCCTATTTTGTTTCACCTTTTGACCTGGTTGATGAAGCGCTCGACAAGGCGGTGGTCCTTGATGCCGGGGCTCTTCTCGACCCCGCTGGAGACATCCACGGCAAAAGGGGCTACCGAGACCACGAGCGCGCCGACATTGTCCGGTGTCAGGCCGCCGGAGACGAAGAAATTGCGACGCCACTTCTTGACCTGAGCCAACATAGACCAGTCGAAGGACTCACCGGTGCCGCCGGGGACTCCCTTGCGAAAAGTGTCAAACAACCAAAAGACCCTGCCGTAGCCGGTAAGCGAAGCGCGCGTCACGGGGCCGCGCACCCGCATCGCCTTGATAACGTCAAAATCCGCAAACTCCCCGATATAGGCCGGCGTCTCGCGGCCGTGGAACTGCAGGACGTCGAGCCCGCACTCCTCGGCGATGCGGCGCGCGGCCCGCGGCCGCTCGTCGACAAAGACACCGACCTTGCGCACCGAACCCGGGAGCTTCGCGCAGATCCGCCGAGCGGCCGCCGGCGCCACGTAGCGGGGGCTCGGTTGATGGAAGACGAAGCCCAGAAAGTCGGCGCCGCGGGACGCGCAGAAGAGGGCGTCCCCGGCGTTGGTGATGCCGCAGATCTTAACGAGGGTCATCGTTTTTTGAGAAAGTCGGCGAACGCCGCGGTGGCGGCCTCAAGCCGGCGGGAGCGCATCAGGGCCTCGCCGATGAGGACCGCGTGCACGCGATGGCGCGCCGCGAAGAGCAGGTCCCCGAGCGTCCTGACCCCGCTTTCGCACACCACGAGCCTGCCCGCCGGGACCGACGGCGACAGCCGGGACAAAAGCCCCAGGTCAACGGAAAAATCCCTGAGGTCACGGTTATTGATGCCGATGATCTTCGCCCCGCACGCCAGCGCGCGCCTCAGCTCGGCGCGCGAATGGACCTCAGTGATGACATCAAGCTTCAGTGCTTCGGCCGCGCGCAGGAGCGCGCGCAGCTGATCGCGGGTCAATAGCGCAACGATGAGCAGGACCGCGTCCGCGCCGTGGACCTTGGATTCGACGAGCTGGTACTCGTCGAAGATGAAATCCTTGCGCAACAGCGGCAAAGAGACAGCCTTGCGCACGCGGTCAAAGACCGTCAGGCTTCCCTTGAAGAAATCTTCTTCGGTCAGAACGGAAATGCACCTGGCCCCGCCGGCGGCGTACGCGCGGGCGATGGCGACAGGATCGAAGTCTTTGCGGATGAGCCCTGCGGAGGGAGACGCTTTTTTGATCTCGGCGATGAGGCCGATGCCGGCCCGGCGAAGCGCGCGGCCAAACCGCGGCTCAGGCAGACGGCGGGGCAACAGGGCGCGCAGCTGCGCCAACGGAAGGTCTTTTTGGGCCTTTTTAAGCCGCGTCCTCTTGGATCTCAGGAGGTTGCGCAGAATATTCATGGGTGTATTCGATCAGCTTGTCGAGTTTTTTGATGGCCGCGCCGGAATCGATCGAGCTCGCCGCGAGCGCCACCCCTTCTTTGATCGTCTGCGACAGGCCCGCCAGATAGATCCCGCAGGCGGCATTGAGCAACACCATATGACGGGCCGGCCCATCGACCCCCTTAAAGACGTTCAAAGCGATCTTCTTGTTCGCCTCGATGCTGGCGCCCATCAGATCCCTAACCGACGCCCTCTCGAGCCCCATCTGCTGAGGCTCAATGGTATATTCCTTGATCCGATTGTCTTTGACCTCGTAAACATAGGTCTTTCCCGTGATCGTGGCCTCGTCGAACCCGCCTTCGCCCCAGACGACCATCGCGTGCTTGAGACCCAGCTCATTGAGCGCCTCGGCGATGGTGCGCGCCAGCTCCTGGTCGTAGACGCCCAGGAGCTGATGCGTCGGCAACGCCGGATTGATCAGAGGGCCCAGGATATTAAAGATGGTGCGCTGCTTGAGCGCCTTACGCACCGACTGGACATAGCGCATGGCCGGATGAAACTGCGGCGCGTAGAGAAAACCGATTCCGATCTCCTTGAGGCATTTCTCGACGACCGCGACGGGGGCCTCGATGCCCACGCCCAGCGCCTCCAGAAGGTCCGCGCTCCCGCAGGACCCGGAGACCGCACGATTCCCGTGCTTGGCCACCGTCACCCCGGCGCCCGCGACGACGAACGCGGTGACCGTGGAAACGTTGAAGATCCCCTTTCGGTCACCGCCGGTCCCGCAGGTGTCCATGATCACCGGCTTGATGAACGAGATCGGCGTCACAAAACGCCTCATCGCGCGCGCCGCGCCGGCGATCTCGATGGCGGTCTCTTTTTTGCGGCTCAGCGCGACGAGGAAAGACGAGATCTCTTTCTCCGGCACCCGGCCCTCGGCGATCGCGTCAAAGACCTTCTCGACCTCATCGGCCGAAAGATCGATCCTTTTGGAGACCTTCAATACCATATCTTCGATCATAGGCTCCTCACGTTTTGACCGCCAGAAAGTTTTTGAGCAACTGTTTGCCGGCCTTCGTCAGGACCGACTCCGGATGGAACTGCACGCCGAAGACCGGCAGGCGCCGGTGCCGCAATCCCATGATCTCCTTCTCTTTTGTCCACGCCGTCACTTCCAGCTCGGCCGGACACGTCTTCGGATCGACGAGAAGCGAATGATACCGCGTCGCCTCGAAAGGATCGGGCAATCCCTTGAATATCCCTTTGCCGTCGTGGTGGATGAGCGAGGTCTTGCCGTGCATCAGCCGCTTGGCCCGCACGATCTTCGCCCCGTAACTCAGCCCGATCGCCTGGTGACCCAGGCAAACGCCCAGGATCGGCACCACGCCCTGGAACCGGCGGATCACCTCACAGGAGATCCCCGCGTCTTCGGGCCGGCCGGGGCCGGGCGAGATGACGATCGACTCCGGCTTCATCCGGCGGATGTCGGCGACGGAGATCTTGTCGTTACGCAAGACCTTCAGCTCCTTGCCCATCTCGCCGAGATATTGGACGAGATTGTAGGTGAAGGAATCGTAGTTATCGATCATGAGGATCATGATAAACCTCTCTATTAACGCGGATCAATCTTCCTCATCGAGGTCCGACATCCGAAGTCCGAGGTCCGAATGATTCGGACTGACGACCTTCAACTTCTGACTTCGTGTTTGGCTTGTGATATTCCGTCTCTCGTAGTTGGGCTACGGCTACGCAGCCCGTTTCGGTGACGTCGTTAGGTTACGTCAAATCCAGTAAAGATTTTTACGAACTACGTTACCGAACTACGATACGGGCATCGTAACCCTAACCGTGTCCGTTACCGGCATGACACCTTCAGGCCCATCACAAACTAAGACAACTGGCCTGGCTTCTTGTCCCACTTTGAGACCCCTCATTCCTTCACCCG
>JBFZAX010000164.1:0-13286 GCA_041308805.1 Candidatus Omnitrophota bacterium
CGCAACCCTGCCAACCCGAGCCGCACCTTGTCATCGCGGCGGCGGCGCGGCTTCTCAAGGAGCTGGTGATAATCAAACCCGGAGCCGTCATCCCCGATCGCGAGCCTCGCCCAGTCGCCGCCAGCCGTCAGAGAGATCTCAACATTCTTGGCCTCCGAATGCTTGGCGATGTTCGTCAACGCTTCCTGCACGATGCGGTACAACAAAAGGCTGTCTTCTTCGGTGACCTTCAGCGCGGACGCCGGCCGCACATAACTCATCTTCGCGCCCGTCATCTCCTCATGCTGGAGGATGATCGCGCCGATGCTCTCCACCAGCCCCAGGTCATCGAGCTCCGGCGGCCGCAAGAGCTCGGAGATGTTGTGCGCCTTTTCCATCAGCACGTCGAGGATCTTCTTGGCCTTCTCGATCTTCTCGATCTCCGGCGTTCCATCGACGATATCGCGCTCGACGAGGCCCAGGTAGATCTTCAGGGCGCTTAAGTCCTGGCCCATCTGGTCGTGAATCTGCAGCGAAAGATTGTTGCGCTCCTCCTCCTCGGTGCGGATGACCCGGCGCCACAAAAACTCCCGGTGCTCCTGCTCTTTCTTGCCGCGGCGATAGGTCAAAAACGCGGTCTGCGCGCCGAGCGCGAGGCCGATGATCAGCGACCAGAACAGGACGAGCGTGGAGCGCCGCTGGGTCATGTCGGCGAGCTGGAGGCGGCGCTCGATGCGGGCGCGGTTGAACTGCTGGATGGGGTCGTCGAGGAAGCTGTCGATCTTGAAGAGCGCGCTCTCGAAGTCCATGAGCTGGCGGTTCAGCGCCCCCTGCAGCGCCGCCTCGTCGCGGGCGGCCGCGCCCTCGAGGCTCTCGGCGGTCTCAAGGATGCTCTCGCCGGCCGCGCGCAGCTCCTCCTCGCTGGCGCGCAGGGCCGCCACCCACTGCCGCTCCTGCGGCCCCGTCGCCAGCGACGCGTAGAGATCCATGTACCGGTCGAAGCGCGCCGCCGCCTGGTGCACCAGGTCCAGCCGGCCGCCCGCCGCGGCCGCGTCGAGGTACTTCTCGCTGCGCCAGAAAATGTAATTCCGGATCCCCTGCGCGTACTGGCTGTTCGCCGACTTCATCTCGGCCACCGCGTTCTGCAACGGCACCTCGACGCGGCCCAGCTCGCTGATGGCCCTGTTGAGCCTGTTGATCTGGCGGATGCCGATGACGCCCAGGGCGATGATGAGGGCGAGCAGGCCGATGAAGCCGGCCACGGTGCGCCAGTCGATGGGAAGCCGACGCGTCATGAAACTCTCCGAACGAAGGTCTGAGGCTCTCGAGGGGGTCCGCCCCGGTCAGCGGGCGTTCGCTTCGCTTTCGCCGAGCGGACGATCCCTATCCGCCGATGCCTTCCAGCCATTCCCGCACCGACTCCGCGTCGTCGGACGTCGGCCTCAGCTCAAGAAAGGACTGGTAATGGAACCGGGCATTTTCCTTATCTTTGAAGTAATCGTCGAAGATGATGCCGAGGTTGAAATGGGCATCGGCGTTGCTGGGGTTATAGGTGAGGCAGGTCTTGAGCTCCGCGACGGCGGCGTCGTACTCCTTGGCCTGGGCGTGCATCACGCCGAGGTTGTAGTGGAAACGCTCGGCCTCCAGCGCCAGGCGCGTCTTGGCCTTGTCGAGCTGCGCCTCCAGCGACAGGATGCGGGTCTCATAACGCTGGATCTTCTTTTTGAACAGCTCCTCAAGATCCTTGAAATCCTCGATATTGTTCTGGCGCAGCTTCAGGAGCTCCTGGCGCATGACGACGAGATCGTCGGTGGCGAGGTCCGAAAGCTGCCGCTCTTTGGCCATCGTCTCCTTCAGCCGGTCGAACTGGGCGATGGCTTCGTCGCGCTCCTTGGCGGCGAGGGCGATCTCCTCGACGACCTTCTTCGACTCCGCCTGCGACTTATCCTTTTCCGCTTTGAGCTCCTCCCTGAGTTTCTCAACCTCCGCGCGGCCGTCACGGGCGGTCTTGATATTCTCCACCCGCAGCGCCTCGCTCTTGGCCGTTTCGCTCTTATAAAGCATAAAGGCGACGCCGCCTCCCAACGCGAGCAGGCCGACCAGCGCGATGATCAAAAAAATCTTCACGGGGTTACTCCATCCTGTCTTTGAACTGCTTGGTGACGATGCCGCACTGCCGCGCCACGTACTCGTCTTTGGCGTCGCTCGACACCACGTCTCCGGAGATGATGGTCGGCGTCAAAAAGATCGCAATCTCCTGCTTTTTCTTCTCGGTGACCCTGTTGCCGAACAGCCACCTGAGGCCGGGGAGGCTGCCGAAAAACGGCAGCTGGTCGCGCGTCAGGCGGTCTTCATCCTTCATGAGGCCCGCGATCATGACCATCGCCTTGTCCCGGACCTTGACCGTGGTCTCCGCCTGCGAGGTCTCGACGACCGGCACGCGGCTGCCGAGCGGCGAGGTGGCGAACTCGCGCACGGAGCTGACCTCGGGGCGGATCTTCATCGTGACATAACCGTCCTCGTTGATGATCGGCGTCACGTTGAGCTTGACGCCCACGTCGACGTAGTTGACGGTCTCCGCCGTCGTCGTCGTGACGCTCGACTGGCTCTGGGTCTGGGAGAAGTAAACCTCCTTGGTGCCGATCAGGATGCTCGCCTCCTGGTTGTTGACGACGGCGATGCGCGGCCGCGAGAGGATCTTGGTATTGGCGATGTTCTGCAGCGCCTGGATGACGATCTGAAAATCGTTCTGCTCCAGCGTCCCCACCGTCAGGACATCCGTCAGCCCGCTGATCGGGAACCTGCTGACAATGTCGATGGGCTCGACCTTGATCGCGTCGAAGATGCGCTCCCAGTCGATGCCGTACTGCGTCTTGTCGTTGAGGGCGACCTGGACGATCTGCGCCTCGATGAGGACCTGGCGGGTCTCGGCGTCGAACGCCGTGATCATCTTCTTGATCTTCTTCATCTTCTCGGGCAGGTCGGTGATGGCGATCTTGTTGGTGCGGGCGTCGACCTCCACCTGGCTCGATCCCGGCGTCAAAACGGCCCCCAGCTGCCCCTTAAGGTCCTCGACCTTCGCGTATTTGAGCTCGAAGATCTCCGTATCCGTCGAGACGTCGAGCGCGCGCATCGTCTTCTCCATCAGGTCCAGGGCCTCCGCCGTGTCCATCAGGATGACGGTGCCCGTGGACTCGTCGATGATGATCTTTCCGATGTCGCTCTTGAGCTGCGAGATGGCGCCCATGATGTCCTTGGGCGCAGCGTATTTCAACTTATAGGTGTGGATGCGGCGCAGGTCCTCATATTTTTTCCCGTAAAGGGTGGTGTAACGCTCCAGCGGCATGACCGTGATGATATTGGCGTCCCGCACGGCGGCCAACCCGCTCGTCAAAAGGACGATATCCAGCGCGTCCTCGTAGGTCACGTCGTTAAGATAGACGTTCACCTTGCCCTGGACTTCTTTAGTAGGGACGATATTGGTGTCCATTTTCAGGGCCAGGATCTTCAAGAGCTCGAGGATATCTATGCCCTTGAGGTCGATCGACATCCTGCCCGGCTGCGCGTCCTTCACGGTCTGGGCCTGGTACGTCGGGGCGAGGGCCGTTGCGGAGCCCGATGCCGCTGAAGACAGGCTTGAGCTTGAAGACGAGGCTGAGGACGCAGAAGACGCGGAAGGAGACGAGACCAGGGTCGACGAGGTCGGGACCGAAGATGCCGGGCTGGAGGCTGAGGTCGGGCTCGCCGAGGCTTTTGCCGACGGAGGTGTCTGAGAGATACTGGCTGTCCGGGACTCGCCGGGCAGGGTGATCTCCTGGCCGCGGGCCGCCGTTCCGGGGAAGCCGCTGAGCAAGAAAACAACCAGCGCCGCCACCGCCCCTTTTCTCAGATTTACCATTCGCGCGCCCATTCTTCTCCTACCTTAGTTCGAAGTCTTGATTATCATAGCTTAAAACGACCCTGTCCTTCAAGATTTCTTTCACGCGGCCGTCCTTGAGCCGGGAGTTGCAGTAGAGCAGATACGTGCGGCCGTCCTGCGTGTCCTCGATGATCGCCTGCGGCGTCTCCGACCAGATGATCCCGACGACCTTCAGTTTTTCCGTCGGGTTCGGCGGCGCCGGGGGCGGCTCGGGGGGCGGCGCGGGGGGCGCGGGCGCGGATTCCGGCAACGCGAAGATATTGCGCTGCGAGATCTCCATCAGATAATCGGTGACCGGGCCCGGCCGCTCGATCGTCAAGTCGCCCACCGTTCCCTCTTTCCCCGCGTTCTCCACGCGGCGCACCCATTCGGGCCGGGGCAGGCCGATGGAAAAATCGATGGCCACGTAGACGGTGATCAACGCCCCCGCGGCCACGAGGAAATAATTCAGCGCCCCCAGGCTCAGGAAATCCTTGGTCTTTTCGGTGAAGCGCTGCACATATTTCGCCTGCAACAGCCTCAACGACAGCTTCCAGTCCAGCCCGCGCCCCTGGTTCGGCAGCGGCCGCGACGCCGGCGGCGACTCGATGATCCTCAGCAGCTTCTCCTCAGGCGTTAACGGCGTCTCCGTCATATCTTATCTCTCTGAGACAAAACAGGACAGTCCTTTATTGTCTCACATTTGTTCGGAAAGTTGAGACAATAGAGGACAGGCCTCTTTTGTCTCAACTTTGCCATATTAGATGGTCTGCTCGGCCACGACCTGGCGCACGATCTCCCGGTCGACCACGGGCTTATTCTGCATCACCAGCGTTTTCAACGCGTTATGGCATACCATGGAGATCCGGCGCGGGTATCCCTGCGTCTGCTGATAGATCTCCATGATCGCCTCGTCCTTAAACAAGGGGATCTGCGACTGGTACCCCGCCTGGCGGATCCGAAAATCGATCATCTGCTTGGTCTCCGCGTCATCAAAAGGATTAATGATGTACTTCATGCTGATGCGGTCCATCAGGTTCTTCATCTCGCGGATCTTCGGCAGCAGTTCCAGCTGCGCCAGCAGGACGAGCTGGAGAAGCTTATATTCATTGGTCTCGTAATTCAGCAGCACGCGCAGGACCTCGAGCGAAGCGGAGTTGAGCTTCTGCGCCTCGTCGACCAGGAGGATGATGGTCTTGTTCTCCTGGACCCCTTTCTGGAAAAGGTATTTTTTGATCGCTTCCTTCATGTCGAGGATCGACGGCTGGGACTTCTCCGGGGCGATCTGGAACGTGCGCAGCAGCGACTCGAGGAAGACGGCTTCGGAATCATAGGTCGGGTCCAGGATCATGTAAAACTCCATGTCCGGGCGGACCCGCAACATCTGGAAGAATTTGCGCGAGAGCGTCGTCTTGCCCGTCCCGACGTCGCCTAAGATGACGCTCAGGCCCCGGCGCAGGCGGATCTCGATCATCAACCGGGTCAGCGCCGCCTGGTGCTCCGGGGACTGATAAAAAAAGTCGGGGTCCGGGCTCGTCGAGAAAGGCTCGCGCTCTAATCCCAGTATCTGGTAATAGCTCATCGATGATTCTTAGCTGTGCACTGTAGGGAACAGGCATGCCTGTTCCCTACGTTCATTATCCCACAAACCCGCGAAAAGCCCAGCCGGCTCACTTCTCCTGCCAGGAGACGATATCGCCCGAGCCCGGGCTGGCCACGATCTCAAAGGACCGCACGGTCCGCCGGCCCTTTTTGACGGCGATCTCGTAGCAGACGAACTCGGAGCTCGTCATCAGACGCCCGGAAGAGACCAGGTTGCCCAAGGTCGTTTTCTGGTCCTGCGTCAGGCCGTAGACATCGAGGCCGGTCAGGATCTCCGGCGGCGAAAAGAAAACAGCGTCATCCTCCGTGCCCGGCTCGCCGTCCGACCCCGCGAGATGGCTCTGGATCTTCGAAACGAGCCCCCCGTCAATCCCCAGCGCGGAAAGAGCCTCTTCCGTCGCGGTGTGAATATTGACGTTATTGCCGTACGTCGTGACGAAGCCGGACAAGGCTTCGTAGGTCTCCGGCGTCATCGAATCCAGCAACAGCAGGTCCTCTTTGACCCACATCGCCTTGGCGACGATCTCATCGACCAGGCTCTGGCTTCCCGCCACGCCCGGCAGCCGCGCAACGACCCCCTCCTCCGCCTGTTCGATGTTGATCTTGCTTTGCTCGTCGGTCATCTTGACGTCGAGGACCAGATCGCCGAAGGGGATCTCCCGCGTCCTGAGGTCATACGCGGTCACGACCGTCGGCGTCGGATCGTGCGCGAAGACGGCCGGCATCGCTTTGACCAGGGACGAAGCGGCGAACAGGGCGACTTGGGTGTTCTTGAGGCTCTCGGCGAGCTTGATCTGCTGCACGACCCCCGCCGTCGTCCCGAGCGACAGGATCGACAGGATGGTCAGGGCCCCGACGGCGACGAAGAGCACAGCTCCGCGGCTACGGCCAAGGTCAATATTGGATAAGGATCGGAACGAGCGTTTCACTGACATTGTCATTCGTCCATGTCACCGTCAGGCGGACATACGGCGGAATGCCCGATCGGGAATAATTCCAAGCGTCCAAAAAACCCATCTGCCTCGTGCGCGGCTCGATGACCCCGTAATACCCCAACCGCACGTTCTTGACGCTGCGGATCACCGGCCGGGCGGGGCCCTCAGCGGCCTCATCGCCTAAAGACGTCAAGGCCGAAGCCTGGCGGATGACCGCGCCCTGATCCTGATCGAGCCGATAAGTAATGTTCAATATCTTCCCGTTAAAGACGTTCGCGAAGGTCACGCTGTCCATTTCCCCCCAAAAACCGATGGGGGGATAGTTGACCGCCCGCCTCAGCTCCGTGCACAGGCGCTCAAACCCCAACGCCGCCCGGCCGTAGGCAACCTTGGGGCTCGTCGCCCATCTCCAGACGCGCATCCCCGTCGTGAACGAGGAGAGGATCGCCATGCTGATGATGGAAAAGAGCGCCAGCACGATCATCGTCTCCACAAAGGTAAAACCGTTAGGCCGCCCGCATCTCCTCATTTCTCTCCATCACCAATTTGAGACAACTAGCCAGGCTGGTTGTCTCACTTTATTCGGGAATTTGGGACAACTAGCCAGGCTTCTTGTCCCAAATTCACCAGGGGGCGAGGCAAAACATCAGCCGCCCTCTCTCTTCGGCGGCTTAGGCAAGTACGCCATCGCCGTCACGTCTTTCACCGCCGCCCCCCGCTTCCAGGCGATCCGGTAAACCACCTCAAAAAAAGCCTCCTGCACGAAGTCCGTCTCATTGCCGAAATCCGCCGATACGGGCCGGATGGTCAGCGTCCAGTTGAACCCTTCGTAAGGCGATACGAAGATCCCGCTCCACTCCCCCTCGGCCATATCCTGATAGGCCCCGGCGCCCGTCAGGTTAGCCAGGTGCTCCGGGTCCATCCACCAAAGGTCCCGGCTGACGAGCTGCGTCGCTTTGACCGTCTTTTCGCACGTCGCCAGCGCGCCCACGCACTGGCTCAGGGCCCCAAGGACAAAGACCATCCCCACGGCCAAGACCCCGGCCGCCACCATCAGCTCGACGAGAGTGAAACCGGCGATCAGCCCGCGCCCTCCGCGCCGACTCTTATTCCGTCTCCCAGTTGATGATATCATCCGAAGTCCCGTCCTGTCCGTCCTTGCCCGTCGAAGAAAGATCGTAGCCGTTCTCATTATGGATCCCGGGATACACATACACATACGCGCGGCCCCACGGGTCCTTAGGCCTCTTCTTCAGATAAGGACCTTTCCAGTTCGTGATGTCCGCCGGCGCCTCGAACAGCCCCTCGATGGTATCGGGGAACGACCCGGTGTCCGTCTCGAAAAGGTCCAGCGCCAGCGCCAGGTTCGATTCGATGTCGGTCTTGGCCACCGAGCGCCGCGCCTCGTCGGAGCGGCCGGTCAGCCGCGGCACCACCATGGCGGCCAGGACCCCCAGGATGATCACGACGAGCATGATCTCGATCAACGTAAAACCTCTTTTCTTCATCATAGCCTCCTCTGATTATTTTTGTGACGGACCTGTTGTCGCCCTCCCGGGCGCCCTCTTCACTTCAAAAAAGACACCCCCGCCAGGACGAAGGAGACGTTGAGGACATCCGTCAGCTCGCCCTTCGGCGACAGCACCATCTTCTCGACGCTGATCAAATAGGTGGATTGGTGCAGGGCGTGCAGGAACGCGACGACCTGCTTGGCGTTCGCCTCGGCCTTCAGGTTGATCAGGTACTGCTTGGTGAACGGATCGGCCTCCGCCTCTTTCTGCGGCTTCATGTCCAGAACGGTCAGGCCGGTGTCACGGCTGATCTTCTCGACCTCCCGCAAAACGCTCGCCACCGCCTCCTCGTCGGAGACATCCTGCAGGGAGAAGTAGGTCTCATATTTGGCGTACTCCTTCTCGATCGCCTCCCTGTTCTCCAAAAGAAGGACGCTCTTCTTCACCCGCTCTTCCTGCAGCCTCGCGGTGTTGGACAGCTCAGACAGATTTTCGACCAGGGGGACGAAGATGACCCTGATGACGAGCCAGACGAACACCAGCGCGCCGATCGCCGAGCCCAGGATGAGCTCACGCTTCTTGATCTTCATTTTTCACCGGTTTCTTGCCTTTCTTCTTTACAGGGGCCTGTTCCAGCAGGCAGACGAGCTCGAACTCGTTGATGTCCCTGCCTGAGATCTTCTTGCGCGTCGTGTAACGGGTCTGCACGTCCTTGAAGAAGAGCGAAGACTCCAGGGTCGTGATGAACTTAAAGACATCCGACATCTCCTGCGCGCGGCCCTTGATCGTCAGCTTTTCGTCCTTCGCGAAATTGATGTTGATGATCACGATCTCCGACGGCAAAAGCTTGGCGACCTCGTAGAGGTGGTTGATCGCGCTCGCTTTGGTGTCGAGCTTGGCCTTGATCCTTTTGACCCGCTCGACCTTCTGATGGAGCTCCTCGGACTGCGCCTCCGTCTCGCCGTAGCTCGCCTTCAGAAGGTCCAGATACGCCTGCTTGTTGCGCATCTTCTCAAGGAAAAGGCCGCAGATGATGAGCAGAAGATACATCAGCAGCGAAGCGAAGAGGATCATGTCGCGGCTGCGCTCCTTGAGCTGCCGGCGGATCTGCGCCTCGGGCAGGACAAAGTTGATCTTCTTCTTGCCCGCGTCCAGGCCCAGGCCCAGCAGGGGCGAGAATGAAACGTGCTCGAGCAGGTCGACCGGGCGGCGCAGCATCTCCTTCGCCGCCGGCATGCCGGCGAGCGGCTCCACCACCTCGACGGGCAGGTTGAACTCGATCTCGATCTTCTGCGCCAGCCCCTTGAGCTTCCCGACGGCGCCGCCCAGGTACACCTTCGACGGCTTCTGCAGGATCTCCTCGCCCTGCGAGATGACCAGCGTCTGCTTCATCTCGCCTAAAAACTTCGGCCACTTCGCCTCGTCGGCCAGCTGGTCGCTGCCGGAGGCGATGACGCGGCTGAAGAGGATATTCTCGAAGGTCGACACGACGAAATCGGTGAAGGCCGAGTCGACGTCGAGGATGATGAACGCCTCCTGGCCCTTGAGCTCCTGGGACTTTCCCGCCTTAGCCAGCCACGAGAGGACCCCGTCGGAGCTCAGCTCGATGCGCTCGGTATACAGGTTCGCCTTCTCAAGGATGCGGAAGATCTTGCGGATGCTCTCGCGGTGGACGATCGCCAGCATCACCTTGGAGTACCCCATCGTGTCCTTGCCGATGACGCGGTACCCGTTGACGATCTCCTCTTTCGCGTAAGGGACCTGCCGGCCGACGTGGAGCTTGATCATGTCGTCGATCTCGGCGGGGCTCGCGGAAGGGATGCGCAGGTTGCGCAGGGTGACGGCGTTGCGGGAGAACGAAACGATGATGGCCTGGGGCTTGCGGACCTTCAGGTCCTTGAGGAACTCGGCGACGGACTGGGCGATCGCGTCCTCCGAAGCGTTGACGATGTCGATCGTCGCCGCCCCTTTGAGGTAAAACGCGCCGAAGGCCGAGCGGAAGACAGCGAGCTTCAGCCACGGGTTGCCGATCTCAAGGACGAGCATCGTGTTCATCTATAAGTGTGGCTTCCAGTCTCAAGTTTGTTCGGTAAGTTGAGACTACTAGTCTGGCTGTTAGTCTCAAATTCGGCAGGGGGCTATTTCACGAGCATGTTGATCTGGAAGATCGGCAGCATCATCGCCAGGACGATCGCCCCCAGGATAACCCCCAAAAACAGGATGATCAACGGCTCCAGCAGCGAGGTGATGACCTTCAGCTTCGCGTCCGTCTCCTGGGTGTAGATGTTGGCGATCTCGGTCAGCACGCTCTCCAGCTTGCCCCCTTCTTCCCCCACGGAGATCATCTGGATCATGAACGGAGGCAAAAACGCCACCCGCCGCATGCTCGTCGACAAAGAGACCCCTTCCAGGACATCCTTGCCCACCCGCTCCAAGTCCTTGACGAAGACCGCGTTTTCCAGCGTCGGGACCGAAACCTGCAGGGCCTGGAAGACCGGCAGGCCGCTGCGGATCAACAGCGACAGCGTGCGGCAGAACCGCGAGAGGGACTGCTTGAGCGTCAGGCTCGAAACGACGGGGATCTTCAGCTTCAGCCAATCAAGCTTGGCCCGGCCCGCCGGGTTGCGCGACATCTGGATCAACGTCACGAAAAAAGCGACCGCGGCCAGCAGGATCGCCCACCAGTACGATTTGAAGAACCCGCTGACGGCCAGCATGATCTTCGTCGGCAGGGGCAACTGGTAGTCAAAGTCGGAAAAAATAGAGCTCAGCTTGGGAATGACATAGCTGAAAAGAACGAAGATGACCGCGACCCCGACGGTGATCATCAGGATCGGATAAGCCAGGGCCGTACGCACATGCATCCGGAACTCCTCTTCCTTGGAGAGGAAATTGTCGAGCTCCAGCAATACGTCGTCGAGCCGGCCCGACGCCTCGCCCGTCTTGATCAAATTGACATAAAGACTGGAAAAGAACTCCCGGTGGCGCGCCAGCGCGTCCGAAAAGGTCGCGCCGTTCTTGACCGTCGTGTGGAGGTCCAGGATGAGGCTCCGGAACCGCTCCTTGTCCGCCTGGGTGTAGAGGATGCTCAAAGCTTTCAGCAGGTCAACCCGCGCCTTGACCAAGCTCTTGAGCTGATTGGTGAAGATAGCCAGATCCCTCTGATTCAGGCGCCCGCCGCGCAAGTGAGCCGGAGCAGCCGTCGGCGCCTGCACCGCTTCGGCGGCCTGAGGCTGGACGCGGACAGGCGACAGCCCCATCTCGATGAGCTTATCCACCGCCTGGTCCTGGGTGTCGGCGACGATGATCCCCTCGACGCTCTCGTTGAGGTTTTTCTTGGCCAGATACGTGAAAGTCGGCATAGTCCCCTCTCCTGATGCCCGCCTGTCAGCCCAATTCCGTCACGCGCATGACTTCCTCGGGGGTCGTCACGCCGGCGCGGATCTTCGCCCAGCCCTCCTGCATCAGCGTGCGCAGCCCCTGGGCCAGGGCCTTCTTCTTGATCTGCGAGGACGAAGCCTTGTCGAGGATCAGCTGGCGCAGCTCTTCGTTGACGACCATGATCTCATAGATGCCGATGCGGCCCCGGTAGCCGGTGAACTTGCACGCCTCGCACCCCTTGCCCCGGAAGGCGAACTCGGGTTTGTCGATCGTCTCCAGCTCCTCTTTGGTAAACTTTCCCTCTTTAAAGACATCTTTGAGCGGCACCTTCTCCTTGCAGTCACCGCAGACGGTCCGCACGAGCCGCTGCGCGATGAACGCCTGGACGCTGGAGGCGACCAGATACGGCTCCAGCCCCATGTCGACGAGGCGCGTCACGCCGGAGGCCGCGTCGTTGGTGTGCAGCGTCGAGAAGACGAGATGGCCGGTCAGCGCGGTGCGGATCGCCAGCTCCGCCGTTTCCAGGTCGCGCACCTCGCCGATCATCATGACGTCGGGGTCGTGGCGCAGGAGGTTGCGCAGGGCGGCGGCGAAGGTCAGGCCGATCTTCGCGTTAACCTGCAGCTGCGTGATCCCCAACAGCTCATATTCGATCGGGTCCTCGACGGTAATAATCTTGACGTCGGACTTGTTGAGCCGGGAAAGGAACGAATACAGGGTCGTGGTCTTGCCCGAGCCGGTGGGGCCGGTCAGGAAGACGACGCCGTGGGGTTTTGCCAACAGCTCGTCGATCGCCTCCTGGTCCCGGGCGGAGAGCCCGAGGTCCGTCATCTGAAAGAGCATCTCCGTCGGCAGGATGCGGATGACGAGGTTCTCCCCGTAAAGGGTCGGGATGATGGAAATACGCAGGTCCACGTCCGCCTGGCCGAGCTTGACCTTGGCGCGGCCATCCTGCGGGAGCCGGCGCTCGACGATGTCCATGTTGGACATGATCTTGATGCGCGAGACGATCGCCAGCTGCAGCTGCCGGATGGTCTCCGGCACCGGCACGTCGTAAAGGATCCCGTCGATGCGGTAGCGCACCTTGACGCGGTCCCGGAACGGCTCGATGTGGACGTCGGTGGCGCGCGACTGGATCGCCTCGGCCAGCAGCTGGTTGACGAGCTTGATGACGGAGGCGTCCTCGGCGAGCTTTTCGGGGGAGTCGAGCACCATGATGCCGTCGTCGGATTTCTTCGCCGGCTCGGATTTCTTGTCGAGGATGCCTTCCACGATGGCCGCGCCCATCCCGTAATACCTCTTGATGACCTCCATGATCTGGGCTTCCACCGCCAGGACGACCTCGACGTCAAACCCGAGGTGGAACTTGATGTCCTCCGTCGGCCACACGTCCAGGGGATTGGAGATGGCGATGGTCAGGGTCGTGCCCCGCAGGCTCAGCGGTACGAACTTGTAGTGCCAGACGAACCGAGCCGGCACCGCCTTGATCACCTCGTCGGGGATCGCCTTTTCCTTGAGGTTGGAGATGAAATGCAGGGAGAGCTGATCGGCGAGCGACATCAGGAGCTGCTCCTCGGTGATATAGCCCATGCGGATGAGCGACTTGCCCAGCAGCTCGCCGGTCTTCTGGTTCTCGCGCAGGGCGAGGTCCAGCTGACCCTGCGTCAGCACGCCCTTCTTGATCAGCAATTCCCCGAGTTTAAGCATAGTTGGCCCGTTGGCCGGCTCTCCCGTTATCCGGTTGACCGGCTTGCCTGCTATTTAGTTGTTCCGTAACCGGCTAACAGGCGAACCAGCTAACGGGCTAACAATTTGAGACAACTAGCCAGGCTTCTTGTCTCATTTTGTTCGGGAATTTGAGACAACTAGCCAGGCTAGTTGTCTCAAATTCAAATCACGCGGCGCCGAGAGCGCCGCGCATATAGAACTCCTCGTCCGCCGAGCTGTCCATGCGGCCGGACATGATCTTTTCGCACCCCG
>JBFZAX010000165.1:0-11546 GCA_041308805.1 Candidatus Omnitrophota bacterium
CGATACCTCCTGGGGCCCCTCTTTAATAGCGGTCGTCAAGAACGAACCCTTCAACCGGGCAAACCTCAAAGGATAAACCTTTGTGATCGTCTCGACCTGCGGCCGACCCCACTCCTTGACGACAAAAATATTACTCCCTGTTTCAAGTTCGTAAGTCAAGTTGTTGGCGGACATCAATTTCTTAAGGGCTTCCTGCAGCGGCACATTCTCCAGAAAAAGCGTCATGGTCCGTTCCTGGATATTCTGGGAAGCGATGAAATTAAGCCCTGCCTGCTGGGAAAATATTTTCAGGATGTCCTTAAGCTGGGCGTCCTTGAAATCCATGGAGATGCGGCGGTAAGCCTCCCGGGAGATCAGGTCATCCGAGTAAAAATCGAACTCCGAAAGCGCGATACCGGGGCCCCATAGGCACAGCAACAAACAGGCCGCGCCCAGGACCCGCTTACCTTTCTTGATCTGGCCAGGACTGGAATATCTCATGTCATCCTCCGATTGATCTTAGGACTGATCAGGATGGCGGCGGTCCCATTTCAGGAGCCGGCCGTTTCAAAATATAATCTCTGCTACCGCATCTGAGGGTGATACCTGCTTTCGAAATGTCCGTGATCTCAGCCTCCAGCGCGCTCTCACCTTCGCCCGTTCGCACCTTATCGCCTTTCTTCCTGATCTCACCGTCAATGATGGCCTGGGGGTTGTCGGTCCCCCAAACCAGCCCCGTTACGACCAGGGAGCTGACGTCAAAAATTTTCTCTTCAATGACCACATCTTCCTGTCGCGCCACCGGCGCGATCTTGATAGGGAGAAAGGTCAAAAAAGGATCCCTGAGCCCGTCCGTCTCGTCCGGCTCTTTCGGCGCCTCTTGGGCAGCCTCTTCCTGGGACGGGGGCGCCGCCATCGGCGCTTCCACGGCCCCGATCGCGGCCGACGCCTGCGCCGCGACCGGCTGCGCGGGCTGCCCAAACGCCGCGGCCGGAAAAATGATCAATAAAAAAATGCACGTCCCCCAACCTCGCATGATCCCCTCTGTTTACAACGTGATCGATCCTTCGGCCGTTTTATTTGAAATACGGCGCCTCCAAGACCAGACTGAAACCCAGCGTCGGTTCGGCGAACGGATCCACGACCTCGCCTAACGGCGACGCCGTGATAGACTTGACACGGATGAACATGGGAAAAGTCTCCAGCATCCTCAGGAACTTTGTCAGGTTCATGAACGTCGCTTCGCCGGCGATCGTCAAAGGGACCACCACAAAATACGATTCCTCCTGCCGGTTCCCCGGAGAGATGTCTTTGATCTTGACGCTCATTTCCAGGCCCATCCCGAAGATCTGCTCGATGATCACCTGAGAGTCGATCGTATCCCAGCTGCGCCGCTTGACGCTCTTGAGCTTCTCATGGAGCGCCACGATCCGGCCGTACAGATCCGCCTTTTCCTTTTCCAGGCGGACGCTCTCCTGGATGCGGACAAATGCGCTCATCTGGCTCTTGTACAGGCTGTTACCCAGAAGGAGGGATACCCCGATCACCGCCACCATGACGATGTTCTCGCGCTTCTTGAATATCCCGTCGAGGTTCAGGTTCAGATCGACCACATCAAACCTTCTTTTCGCAGTGGATATCGAACTGCATGACGGAAAAATTATCCTTCATCATCTCCCTGAACGACCTCAGGTCGATCAGGGAGAAGTCCTTGCTGAACGCCTCGCCGGCCTTCAGCTTCTCAAAGAACCGCTTGATATTATCCGATCTCTCTTTTTCGCTCTCCGAAAAAGAAAAACAGCTCAGGTCCATCGTCTTGGGCTCCCGGTTGTAGAAAAAATTGCTCAACCACACCCCCTGAGGCTTGATCCGCGCCATCTCGATCAATTTTTTGTGGACCGGGAGGTCCTTTTCGATGAACTCCCGCAAGATGCGCTCTTTTTCCAACAGAGAGATCTCGCTCGTCCGGGAGCTTTCGAGGCTGGAGAAATCGACGCCGGGCAAAGGAGGCGGCTGCGCGACGGCCGCCGCCGCCAGCTCTTTCTCAAGGGGGAAAACCTTCGAGAACCCCATTCCGTAAGCCACCGCCACGATCACCCCGCCGACGATCGCTCCTCGGGTCAAAGCGGTCTTCGATTCCCTGTAAAGCTCAAGGACAGCCTCGACCTGGGTCTCGCTGATGAGGCCCCCCAGGATCGGAGGCGCCTTTTCCCGCGACTTGATCAGGTTCAACGTCACGAGGGAAGGACGGTCCGCCCGCAAAGCCGCCCCAAGCGCCTTGCAGGCGTCCCCTATCATCTCCTCGCGCGCATCCTTGGCCTTGCACAGGTCATCAAGGGAAATAAACCCTACCTTCAACCCCAGCTCTTTGCTGAAAGGCTCAACACAAGATTCGTAAGCCTTGTCCGAAACGACCAGCATCTCATCCACATCCTTTTTCAGGAACTGCCGGCGATAATAATCGAGTGAGACGCGGACCTCATTGATCAAACGGAATTGCACCGCCTCCAGCTCTTCGGCCGGCTTTGACCCGGCGCCTGGGGCGACGAGCTTGATATCCCTGGTAAAATAAGAAAAGCCCTTATCCACAATGAGGATATTGGCCTCCTCCCGGTTGAACTCCAGGACGATATAGGACTTTTGGTTGGAGATCTTGCCGCGAAAAACCAGAAGCCTGAAAAGACTGAACAATCCCGGCTCAAAGGCGACGACCTTCAGGTTCAGCTGCTTGAAAAGCTCCACATAGCGGTCCAAAGGCGCCTGACGGATGCCGCACAGGATGACCTCGATAATGCTCGCCTTAGGGACAGGCCGATACTGAAAATCATAGCTGAGCTCCTCGACCTTGAACGGGATATACTTCTTCATCTCAAAGTTGATGCCCGCCAGGACCTCGGACCGGGGAAGATTGGGCATCTCGAAGAACCTGATGATCAGGTCCTTGGGCGGCAGGGATACCACGACATTCGTCGTTTCCAGCTTGCTGTCCCGGACCGCCTTTTGCAGGAAAGCCATGAGCTCCACGTCCTGGCTCTTGAAAATCTCGAAGACATCGTCCGAGGCAAGGCTCTCCGCGGGGCGGTCGGACGCCGGGTACGGCTGGGTCCAGACACTCTTGATCTTTCCCGCCGACTGCTGGACGATCGTCAGCCCGTGGGCGCTGAAATAGATCCCGGCGACCTCTTTTTTCCCGAAACCCGTCATCATGAACGTACCCCTATCTCGCCTTGGCCCGTCGGTAGTGCGCCTTGAGCCACTGATCGACCTCTTTTTTGTCAAAACGCCAGACTCCGCCGACCTTGATCCCCGAGATCTTGCTCTCGTGCAGCCAATTATAGATCGTCTGCTTTTTCAGGCGCAGATAATCCGCTAATTCTTCCAGGTCCATCAAGCTGTACATAATGGCTCCGAAAATTCCCGCAGAATAGAAACCTTGATAGAATTCATTAAATCATAAATATTTTACTTTGTCAATATATTTTTCTTATATAGTTACTCAAACTTACTTACATTTACTCATCCGGCGCAAAAAAAACCGGCGAAGAACTACCAGTTAGGGGTGTAATCACAGGTGGAATTGATAAGCATGGACCCGTTCAAGCCGGCGCCGGGAAAGACTTCTACGGCGGGAGTATTGTAAGAAAGAGTGGCGCCGGAAACCCCGTCCACTGACCATTCGACCTGCGGATTGGTGGGTGGCAGACCAACCTTAACCAGGTCCATGGCATGGACATAGCCGGCTTCAGCCACATAAAAAGCCTTGGTCCTGCGGATGGTGTCTTCCATAAGGATAGTGTGGCTGGAGACAAGAACGAGCAACGACCCGGCCAAAATGGTAAAAAGGATCGTAAAAACAAGGACATTGACGATGGCGAGGCCCCGCGAGGAAGACATCTTACTTCCTCAGGGAGATCTGATGGTCTTTATTAGCCGCGACCAAGACCACGTGGCCTTCGCGGGCCAGCCACCCCAGGCTCATCAGGACAAGGTCCCGCGGCCTGTCGATCCCCCGCATCATCGCCGACAAAGACACGTCACCATGGGCGTCCAGGAAATGCCAGATCTCTCCCGCCACGATACCGATCTCCGTGATCATCCCCCCTCCTTCTCTTGGTGTTTCTGATTCAGCGTCCCGCACAGGGGACACGCGCTGATCTTGACGTTCTTGGACTCGAAATAGGCGTGGGTGCACACCGCGCACTGCCAGAACCGGTCCGCCGCGGCCCAGCTCCGGCGCAAGACAGGCCGCTGGTCCCACAGCCAGCAAAAAAAGAAAAAAAAGATCGAACCAGTTAAATAATAACAGAAAAAAAATGAAAAATCAATTTGAAACATCTCGCCTCACTCCTTGATAAGAAGCCGCAGCCGGACCCACTTCTCTTCAGCGACGGGGATCTTGAATACCCCCTTCTTCAACAAGCGCATGCAGGCCAGATCCAATGCCGGGTCGCCGCTTCCGGCGACCTTGCGGATATGGCGCGCGCGGCCCTGGGGGGTCAGAAGGATATCGAAATCCATAAAAGGAAAAAGGTCCTCCCGCGAAAACTGGTACGCGAAACCGGAAAAATCAACCCCTTCGAGATAACGGGAAACCTCCGCCGGCCTCACCATCCACTGATCGGAGGCGACGGTATCAGCGCCCGACCGGGGCGGGACGGGCAGCAAAGGAGGCTCGCGGTCAAAAGTGAAACTCAAAGAAGGAGCCGTCGGTTTGTAGAGTGCGTGGCTGGGTTTCTGGAAATAGGCCGATTGGGAAAGGTCTTCCCCCGAAGAAGACCCTCTAGGAACAGGCCCTTCAGGTGAGTTGGCGGGAATCGCCAGGTCCGCGGGGTCAAGGATGCTGCCCAAAAAGAACGCCTGGCTGAGCAAAGGCTGATACTCGGTCCTGGGGCGCACAGGAACGGTGAAAGCTACCCAGAACAAATGCCACCCCAGCGCAGCCGCGATCCCCCAAAAAAGGCGGCTCTTATGAAAAAGGATGCGGCTATTCATTGGTCGCCAGATATATTCGGCTTATTCCTGCGGCGCGGAAGACATCCCAAACGCCCGCCAGGACGCCGACCCTCGCCTGGCTGTCCGCCTTGATCAATGCCGTGGCCTCCTTCTTCGACTCCGTCATGACCAGGTCCCTGAGCTCCGGCAACGACAACTTGCGCCCCCTTAAATAAACGGAATCATCGTGCAGGATGACGACCGTATACCCCCTCACCGATACGGGCTCGGCAGAAATGACATGAGGCAGCTGAAGAGCGAATCCGGACGTGCCGACCCAGCGGGGAAGAAAAAGGACAAAGAGCAAGACCAGCAGAAGGATATTGAATAAGGCCACCGAATAGACATACCGGATCTTCGGCTCAGGAAAAGAAGGCCTGGGAAAGATCACAGTGACAGCCTCCTCTCGATCAAAAACCCCAGCAGCTCCAGAGACGCCCTCTCCGCCTCCTCGACAAAAGACCTGACCTTGGCCGTCAGATAGTTGGTGGCGACCAGGGTCGGGATCACGACGAGAAAGGCGGCCGCCGGACAGACCAGGGCCTGCCAGACGCCTCCGGAAACATCGGCGAGGCCGACGGTCGCCAGCGAAGCGCCCTTCGCCTGCATCACGACGAATATGTTCATCAGCCCCACGATCGTGCCCACGAACCCCAACAAAGGAACGACCTGGATCACCGTGACCAGGATAGAAAGGTGCTGCTCGATCTGGGGCATCTCCAAAAGGAGGGCACCGGAAAAAGCATCCCGGATGTCCTCTTTCGGAAGGTCGTATTTCATGATCCCCGCCTTCAGGATCCTGGCCATAGGGTTCTCCTGGCGATCGCACAGGTCGATCGCCTCCTTGATCCGGCGCCGGTCCAAAAGATCAAAGATCTTCTTCAGGAGGTCCGAAGCCGGCGAACCGAGCGAACCGAGCTGGATCAGTTTCGAAAAAATGAGGACGAACGCCAAAAGAGAGGAAACGAGGATCGGCACCATGAGGGGTCCGCCGATGCGGAACAATTCGACCCTTGAAAAAAAGACGAGCGATCCGACGGCCGCTGCCGCTAAAAGGATTGACTTAAAGATCCTGACGCTCACAGCCCCTCCTATCTCCGGGATTTCGCGCTCTCAAGCCATTGGAGCTTTTCTTTGGCATACTTGGCTTCCGGGACCTCGTATTCCATGATCTTTTTCAGGACCACTTCCAGGTCTTTCCAATTCTCCCGGCTCTCGTAGATCCGCGCGACCCGCAAGAGCGCCTTTACGGCCATCGGGCCGTCATCGGGATACAGATAGGTGGCCTTGAGATAATTTTGCACCGCCTCCTGCTCCCTGCCCAATTCTTCCTGGAGCTCCGCTATCTCCATAAGAATAGCGGCGTTCGGCTGGGCCCCTTCGAGCTCCAGCGCCTTTTGGAGCGAGACGAGCGCCTCTTCGAACGCCTTTTTCCGTCGTTGGATCTGCGCCATCTTGACCAACGCTGACTTGCTCAAGGGTCCGGCGGCATCGACCACTTGCCCGTAAAGCCGCAAGGCATTTTCCCAGTCTTCCCGGGAGGTATAGACGTCCGCGGCCATCGAAAGGGCCTTGGCGCGGACGGGCCCGCGGCCTAACTCGGCCGCCTTCTCGAAATCCCGCAGCGCGGCGTCATCTCTGTCCTGCTTCAGCTGACTGACTCCGATATCAAGATAGGCCTCCGCGATCAGCTCATGCTCGGGATAATTGCGGATGAGCCGCTCCAGATACTTTTGCGCCATATCCGGATCGCCCTTTTCTAAATAAGACTGCCCGAGCCAGAAAAGGATGTCCGCCGACAGCTGGGAGTCCGGATATCGGGTGATGAAATCCGTCAGCCGCTTATTGGACTCAGCCTCATTGCCCATCTGCGCGTAGACGTTCGCGGTTTCGTATTCCGCCTTCTGGCGCAGGGATTCCTGCTGGGGGTACTCGCGCACGACCGCGCCGAAAGTCTCCAGGGCGGCCTTATGATCCTTCATGTTCAAATGGACCTCGCCGAGCAAAAAGAGCGCCTGGGGCCGATACGAAGAATCCCGGAACTCCTTGACGAACTGCTCGAGCTGCGACCGGGCGGAGGAAAAATCCCCCTTCTGGAAATAAGCCGCGGCGATGAAATAGGACGCGTCGTCCACCAGTTTGGAGCCGGCGTAATCTTTCAGGAGTTTTCGCAACGCCAGGACCGCCGAATCGAAATTCTCCATCCGCAGCCACGCCATCCCGAGCTGATACTGGACGTAATCGTCGTAGGCGCTCTGGGGATAATCCCTCAAAAAATTCTGATACGTCTCCACCGCTTTGGGATAATCCCCGGCATCCTGATAAGTATCGCCCAGCTGGCATAAGGCGCTGAGCTTGACGATCTTGTCCGAGGAAAGAGTGACGACCTTCTGGAACATCTCCTGGGCTGACGGGAAATCGCCGACCTTCAGATAGGACCACGCCAGGCCATAATGGATCTTATCCCGCAATTCCCGGCTCTGGGTATACAGCCCGGAAAAAGCTTTAAGGCTGTCCAGGGAGACCCTGTAGGCGACGATCGCCTCATCGAAGCGCGAGAGATTGTACAACGCCTCCGCCCGTCCGAAAAAAGCCAGCGGCTTATACTCGCTGCCCTTGTCGACGGCCAGGACCCGATCGTAAAGCTGCAGCGCTCCCTCGTGATCCTCCAGCCCGGCCCGGACCACCGCCCGCCCGAGCAAAACGCTCGCAGGCGGATCGTCCATCACGAACTTCGAGAATATCTCTTCGGCGGCATCGAATTTTTTCATCTTGATGAACGACCAGCCCAAGCCGGTCTGGGCCAGCCGGCGCTCCTCCTCGCCCGAAGCCGCCGCCTCGGAACGCCGATACGCGTCCGCCGCTTCCGGGAACTCGTCGAGATAGAAGTGCGCCTCTCCTAAATAAAAATAGGCGCGCGAAAGGACCGAAGCGCCGGCGTGCTGCTCGATGAAAACCTTGAGCTCATTTTTGAGCTGCCCATAATCTTTCATCCGGTAAAGACACTCGCACATCCCCACCGTCGCCTCTTCCCGCGCCGCCGGGTCCTTGACCTGGGAGAGGATCGCGCGATAGGTCGCCAGGGCTTCAGCGAACCGGCCTTCGGTCAATTGGATCTGCGCCAGGGATTGATAGGCCTGCGCAAAATAGAAAGACTTGGGGAAATCCTGGACCAGCTGCTTGAAATACTCAGCCGCCTGGCGGTAGTCGCGGCCTTTGGCGTGGATGCGTCCCAGCCAAAAGAGAACCTTGTCTTTGACCGGTTCAGCCCCCGGGGTCTTAAGAAGGGCCTCAAGCTGGTCCAGGGCTTTCAGGTATTTTTCCTGGAAATAATAATTCTGCCCCACATAGACGAGGGCTTCATATTTCTTGTCGGAATCGGGATACGTCTTCAGGAACTTGTCAAAGAGATCCAGCGACACATCATAAAATCCGTCCTCATACGCTTTGGCGCCGACATAAAAAGCGTCCTCCTCCTTGGCGCTGGGACCGGCAGCCGATCCCTGCGGACCCGGCCCTATCACACAAAAAACCGCCATGAGGCATGCGATCACCAAGCATCTCTTTCCCGTTCCCCTTATGTTCCGCTCCAATCCGAAGATATTCGCCATAAGAGCCTTCCCTGATTTTATAAAAGTTTTTTTAAGTATTTTCCTGTGTACGATCCGGCCGCGCGGCTGATCTCCTCCGGAGACCCGCAAGCGACTACCTCTCCGCCCTTGTCGCCCCCTTCGGGCCCCAGGTCGATGCAATAATCGGCGCATTTAATAACGTCCAAATTGTGTTCGACCACCAAAACCGTATTGCCAAGATCGACGAGCCGCTGCAAGACCGACAGGAGATTCGCAACGTCGGCGAAATGCAGCCCTGTTGTCGGCTCATCAAGAATATAAAGGGTCTTGCCGGTGGAACGCTTGCATAGTTCGGTGGCGAGCTTCACGCGTTGCGCCTCACCTCCCGAAAGCGTGGTCGCCGACTGTCCCAGCTGGATATACCCCAGGCCGACATCCTGAAGGGTCTTAAGGACGCCTTTGATCTTCGGGATGTTCTCGAAGAGACGCAACGCCTCTTCGACCGGCATGTCCAGGACTTCCGCGATCGACCGGCCTTTGTAGCGGACTTCCAGGGTCGCCTCGTTAAAACGCAGCCCCCGGCAGATTTCGCACTTGACGTACACGTCGGGAAGGAAGTGCATCTCGATCTTCTTGATCCCGTCGCCGGCGCACGCCTCGCAGCGCCCTCCTTTGACGTTAAAGCTGAACCGCCCGGCCTTATAGCCGCGCGCGCGCGATTCCGGCAGCCGGGCAAAGATATCCCGGATGACGGAAAAGACCCCGGTGTAGGTCGCGGGATTCGACCGGGGCGTGCGGCCGATCGGAGACTGGTCCACGACGATGACCTTATCGACGGCCTCCGCGCCCGCGATCCGGCGGTACTCCCCTTCACGGACCTTGGAGCGATACAGCTTGCGCGCGAGGGCCTGGTAAAGGGTCTCATCGATAAGGCTCGACTTGCCCGAACCGGAGACGCCACTGACGCAGATAAAAACGCCCAGCGGAAAATCCACGTCGATGTTCTTGAGATTGTGCGTCCGGGCCCCCTTGACCGCGATCGCCTTCCGGCCGCGGTACGGCCGGCGGGTTGACGGGACCGGGATCTTCCTGTCTCCGTTAAGGAATTGAGCGGTCAGGGAAGCGCGGCATTTCAGAAGGCCTTCCAGGGGACCGCTGAAAAGGACTTCGCCGCCGTGCCGGCCGGCCCCGGGCCCCAGGTCGATGATATGGTCCGCGGCCCGGATCGTAGCCTCATCATGCTCGACGACCAGCAAGGTGTTCCCCAGGTCGCGCAAGGATTGAAGAGTCGCCAGCAACTGCGCGTTATCCTTGGCATGCAATCCGATGCTGGGCTCATCCAATACATAGAGGACGCCGACCAGGCCTGAACCGACCTGGGTCGCCAATCGGATGCGCTGAAACTCCCCTCCGGAGAGCGTTTGGCTGCGACGGTCAAGCGTCAAATATCCCAGCCCCACGTCCAGACAGAATTTAAGTTTTTCCCGCACGTCTTTGAGAGCGGCGGCCGCGATGAGCTGTTCGCGCGGCGTCAGTTCTAAATGGCTGAAAAAATCATAGGCGTCGCGGACCGTCATCCGCACCACATCCCAGATGGAGCGATCGCTGATCGTGACGGCCAGACTCTCTTTCTTCAGCCGCGAACCGCGGCAGGCCGGACACGGCATCTGAGAGATGAACTTCGAGATCTCTTCCTTCAGGAACAGGCTGTCCGTCTCCCGGAATAAACGCTCCAAATGCGGGATGAGCCCTTCGAAGCGACGGCCCCAAATGACCTCTTCGCAGCCGTAAAGGATCGCCTCGCGATGCGCTTTGGAAAGCTTCTTAAAAGGGGTCGTCAGCTCAAAACCGAGCCGGCCGGAAAGCTCCCGCAGCAGGCTGCGATAGTAGAGCAAATATCCTTTGCCGCCCCTCTTCCACGGCTCCAGGGCCCCCTCCAGGATAGACTTATCCGGATCCGGCACGACCAGATCTTTGTCGAATTCCATCTTCAACCCCAATCCGTTGCAGGCCGGGCAGGCGCCGTAAGGAGAATTGAAAGAAAAGATCCGGGGCTCGATCTCCGGGATGTTCACGCCGCAGGTCAGGCATGCATACATCTCGCTGTAGGTGGTGTCTTTCGCGGGGCCGGAGCCGGCGGACGCGCTGACGATCGCCGCGCCGCGGCCGAACTTGAGCGCCGTCTCCACGGAATCGGTCAGACGGGTCTTGATCTGCGGCCCGATGATCAGCCGGTCAACGACCGCCTCGATATGATGGACCTTATAACGCTCCAACCGGACTTCCTCATCGAGCTCATGGGTCTTGCCGTCGATCCGGGCGCGGACAAAGCCGTTCTTGCGGATGTCCTCAAGGATAGTGCGGTATTCGCCTTTGCGGCCCTGGATAAGGGGGGCAAGGATCTCGACGCGCGTCCCGGCCGCCAACTGCAAGACCTGGTCCACGATCTCCTGGGCGCTTTGACGCTGGACCCGGCGTCCGCAGCGAGGGCAATGGGGGATCCCGATCCGGGCGAACAAAAGCCTTAAATAATCGTAAATCTCGGTCTGTGTCCCCACGGTCGAGCGCGGATTCCCCGAAGCCCGGCGCTGCTCGATGGAAATGGTCGGCGACAACCCTTCGATCGAATCGACATCGGGCTTCTGAAGCTGGTCCAGGAACTGCCGGGCATAGCTCGAAAGGCTTTCGACATAACGCCGCTGCCCTTCGGCGTAGATCGTGTCAAAGGCCAGCGAAGACTTTCCCGAGCCGGAGAGGCCAGTCACGACCACCAGAGCATTGCGGGGAAAGCGCAGATCGACGTTCTTCAGGTTATGTTCCCTCGCCCCATGGACGAGGAGGAATTCTTTTTTCATGAGATATTATTTACCCCGCACCCCTGCCCCGCAAAGCGGGGAGACCCGCCGTTGGCGGGACGGGCGGGGTTCCGCCCCCCCGGGGGAAAACCCAAAAACCACGGGCCCCCGGCGGAAAACCCGGGGGCGCCACAAGGTCAAACCCCCC
>JBFZAX010000166.1:0-10739 GCA_041308805.1 Candidatus Omnitrophota bacterium
GTCATTAATAGACGGAAAGGACCGTTTCGTGCCACTCCTTAAGGAATTCGAATATCACGCTCCCGCGGACCTGACGCAAGTCCTGAGCCTTCTCGATCGGCCGCAGGCTTTGCTGCTGGCCGGTGGGACCATCGTCCTCAACACCCTTAAAAAGACCTCTCGCTATCCGACGGATGTGGTGAGCCTCAGGCGCATCGAAGGTCTGCACGGGATCCGGGAAGAGAAGGAGAGAGTGCGGATCGGCGCGATGGCGACGCTGGCGCAGGTGGCCGTTTCGCCGGTCATCCGCGATTCTTATCCGGCTCTCAGTCGGGCATGCGCTCAGGCCGGCACGACCCCGCTACGCAACCGCGCGACGGTCGGCGGAAATATTGCCAGCCGTTTCTTCTGGGTGGACCTGCCCGCCGTCCTGATGGCGCTGGAGGCGGTCCTGGAGCTGGAAACAGCGTCGGGTCCCCAGAAAGTTTCCGTCGAGCAGTTCTATCAGCGCGACCCGGCGGCTAAGTCCATCTTGGCCGGGATCGAACTGCCCAAGCCGGCCCCTCAGAGTTTTTATCATCGCCACACAAGATCGATGCCGGTGGACGTGCCGAGCGCGGCGCTGGCCTTCGCAGCTTTTTCGGCCAAGGGCGCCGTGAAGGGCGCGCGGTGCGTCGTCAACACGGCGGTCTCGCGGCCCCACGCTTGCCTCAAGGCCCAGGCGTATTTTGAAGACAGGAAGATCCCGGCCCTCGACCCTGCGCAGGCGCGCGCCGCCCTCGACGAGGACCTGAAAGCCACCAAGCTGGACGCGTACCGCGCCCATCTGCTGGGTCTCGACATCGAAGAGATCTGCGCCCGCCTTAAAAGACCATGAAAAAGATCGCCCTGACCGTCAATGGAAAGCTGCGTCATCTCGAAGTTCCCGACAGCGAACTTTTGGTTGAGACACTGCGCGAGCGGCTGGGCCTGCGCGGGACAAAGCCCAGCTGCCTGGAAGGGGAGTGCGGGGCGTGCACGGTCCTTTACAACGGGGGAAATGTTCTGTCCTGTCTTATCTTGACCGCTGATGCGGATGGCGCCTCGATCGTCACCATCGAGGGATTGTCCGCGGACGGCTCGCTCGATCCTCTCCAGCAGTCTTTTGTCGACGCCGGCGCCGTCCAATGCGGATTCTGCACCCCCGGCATGGTCCTGGCGTCCCGCGCCCTCCTGGCCGGGAATCCTGCGCCGACGGACGAAGAGATCGCCCGGGGCTTAGACGGCAATCTGTGCCGCTGCACCGGCTATGTCAAGATCATCGAGGCGGTCCGCCTCGCCGCCGAAAGGACGCGACGTGAATAAGCGCACCGTCAGCCCCGTGGGCAAGAGCGTGGCCCGCATCGACGCGCCGGCCAAGGTCACCGGCGAGGCGGCGTACGTCTTTGACATGAACCTGTCGGGCCAGCTGGTGGGCAAGATGCTGCGCAGCCCGCATCCGCACGCGAAGATATTGAAGGTCGACACGTCCCGCGCCGAACAGCTGGAAGGCGTGCGCGCCGTCATCACCGCTGCCGACACCCCGAAGGTCAAGTTCGGCTCCAACGAATACTTCTTTCCTTACACCGTCGACCAGCTGCCGCTGGAGGACGAGAAGGTGCGCTATATCGGCGACGAGGTCGCGGCGGTCGCCGCGGTCGACGAAGAGACGGCCGAGCGGGCGCTCTCGCTCATCGACGTCAGCTACGAAATTTTACCGGCGGTCTTCGATGCCGTCGAGGCCATGAAGCCCGGCGCGCCCAGGATCCACGCCGCCATGAACAACATCGGCGTCATGATGCCGGTGCGCTTCGGCGACGCGGACAAGGCCCTCAAAGAATCGGATTACGTGCGCGAAGATGTTTTTGTCCTGCCCAGCGCGGCTCACTGCGCCCTGGAGCCGCACGTGAGTGTCGGCCAGTACGAACGGACGACCCGCCGGATCACCCTGTGGACTTCGACGCAGGCGCCTTTCAAGGTCCGCGAGGCGCTGGCCAAGACCCTTAAAATGGAGCAGGCGGATATCCGCGTCATCAAGCTCAACGTCGGGGGAGGCTTCGGCGGCAAGCTCGAGATGCTGCCGATGGATTTCGCCGCGTGCCTGTTGTCCCGCAAGGCCGGCGGCCTGCCCGTTAAGATCGCCTGCGCGCGCGAAGAGGAGTTTTCGTTCACCCGGCGCAAGCATCCGATGATCTACAAGCTCAAGTCCGGGGTCAAGAAGGACGGGACGCTGATGGGGATCACCGGCGAGGTCATCGCCGACGGAGGGGCGTATTGCAGCTACGGCCCGACGGTCGTGGCCGCGGCGATCATGCGCATCTTCATGGTCTACCGTATCCAGCATATCAAGCTGATGGGTTTCCGTGTCTACACCAACAATCCGGTCAGCGGGGCGATCCGCGGCTTCGGCGGGGTCCAGTCCGGTTTTGCCGTCGAATCGCATATGGACCTGTTGGCGCGCGGGATCGGCATGGACCCGATCGAGTTCCGTCTCAAGAACGCGACCGACCCGGATATCGTCACGGTCAACAAGCTCGTCATCTCTTCCAACGGCCTCAAAGAGTGCATCCAACGGGCTGCCGATGTGAGCGCATGGAAAGAGAAGTTCGGAAAGAGGAGAGAGGCCCGCGACGGGGTGGCGCGCGGCATCGGCGTGGGCATCGCCGCTGACGTGATGGGATCGAAGATGTACAAGGCCCACGAGTCGGCCGGCACGATCATCAAGGTCGAAGAGGACGGTTCGGTCTATGTGTTTACCGGCGCGGCGGATACAGGCCAGGGGTCGGATACGGCGCTGGCCCAGATCGCAGCCCACGAGCTCGGCGTCGCTTATGAGCGCATCCGCCTCAAAGCCGCGGATACAGAGATCACTCCTTTCGATACCGGGAGCTTCGCCAGCCGCGTCACGTTCATCTCGGGGAATGCCACCAAGAACGCCGCTGGCGACGTGAAACGCCAGATCCTTGAGGTCGTGGCGCGCGAGCTCAAGCTGGAGTCGGAGGCGCTGGATATCAGAGACGAGCAGGTTTTGCGCCGGTCCGATAACAGCCCTGTCATAAGCTTTGACAAGGCGATCCAGCTTTGTTATTCGTTCAACTACGGGCACCTTCTCATCGGCCGGGGCTACTACAATCCCAAGACGACGCCGATCGATTTCAGGACCGGGGAGGGCAATGTCTCCGGGAGCTATGGGTTTGAGGCGCAGGTTGCCGAGGTCGAGGTCGACACCCGCACCGGGCAGGTCAAGGTCCTGAAGATGTGGGATGTCCACGATATCGGCTATCCCATCAACCCCCAGAGCGTGCACGGCCAGATCGAAGGGTCGATCATGATGGGGATCGGCTATACCCTTTTTGAGGACCTGAGGTTTCAGGAGGGGCGCGTCATGAACCCGTCATTCTCCAAGTACCGGATCCCGCGCTCCGTCGACAAAGTGGAGATCGAATCGATCTTTGTGGAGACGAACGACCCTCAGGGGCCGTTCGGGGCCAAGGGGATGGGGGAAGCGTCCCTGTTGCCGACAGCCGCAGCGATCGCCAACGCGATCCATGACGCCGTCGGCGTGCGCATCAGGGAATTGCCCATTACTCCCGAGAAGGTCCTTAAGGCGATGAGAGAACGAGATGGGAAATTAACAATGAAGAATGAACAATGAACGTCGATCCTTTCCATTGACAATAGACCATAGACTATAGACTATCGACTCTAAGGATTTGATTGAAGATACAACGCGACCTTCCGGAACTCTTCGGGCGTGTTGAATGACATCGCGACGCCGGCATCATCGACGTCGCAGCGCAGGACGTGCGGGGTGTGGCGGTGCTGGACCGCGTTGAGGGGCGAATCGTCGGGCAGCGCCAGGAATTCCTCCGCGAGGGAGATCGAGAAGAGGGGCGGGTGTCCGGACCGGCCCTTGCAGACCGGCAGCAGGATCAGTGGTTTTATCCTTTCGAATGTCTCGATCAGGCGGTCGATCGTGCCCGGCAGGACAGCCGGCATGTCGACCGGCAACAGAAAGATGCCTTGCGCGTCGGGGCGGGTTGCCCGCAAGCCCACCTTGAACGAGGAAGTCTGGCCGAGCGCGTAATCTTCATTCAAGGCGGTCTTGATCCGGGGGTCCTGCAATAAATGCGCTGAGACCGACGGGGCCTCGGCGCCCAGCACCACGATGATCTCTCCCAGCCGGGTTTCAAGAAGCCGACGTTGCAGGAATCCGATGACCGTCTGGCCGCCGAGGGTCGCCAGGGCCTTGGGTGAGCCGAATCGCCGGCTTTCGCCGGCAGCCAGCAAGACGCAGGAAATCATAAGAGAAGTATATAAGTGAACGAGTCTCTCATCAATAAGATTCTGGAAACGCTGCGGTCCCAGCGCCCGTGCGCCGTGGCGACGGTCGTGGCGACGCAAGGGTCTTCGCCCCGGCAGGTCGGCGCCAAGATGGCCGTTTTCAAGGACGGCTCCATCGAAGGGACGATCGGCGGCGGAGCCCTGGAGAAGGCGGCCATCGGGGACGCGCTCAAGGCGCTGAGGCGCCGGGAGCCCCTCCTTAAAGAATACCGGCTCGACAAAAGATCGGGCCTTCAGGTCTGCGGCGGCCGGGTGAATGTCTTTTTTGACGTCGTGGTCCCCCGCCGGAAACTCATCATCGCGGGCGCCGGCCACGTGGGCCTGGCTCTTTCTCTGGTCGCGAAGGTGCTGGGGTTCGAAGTGTGGATCGTCGACAACCGGCGGATGTTCGCCCGCGCGGGGCGCTTTCCCCACGCGGACCGCATTCTTTGCGGGCCTTATGGCCAAACGCTTCGGAAGCAGGCGGTCGACGGGTCCACGGCGATCGTCATCGTCACCCACGGCCATCTCCACGACGAAGAGTGCCTCGAGGCGGCCTTAAGGAGCTGCGCGGGTTATGTCGGCATGATCGGCAGCCAGCGCAAGGTCCGCGATATCTTCGCCCGGCTGGCAAAAAAAGGATTTAAGCGCGGCGCGTTGGCGAAGGTTCACGCGCCGATCGGCATCGATATCGGCGCGGAAAGCCCCGAAGAGATCGCGGTCGCGATCGCGGCTGAGTTGATCGAGGTGCTTAGAAAGACATAGTTTCTCAACGCGGATTTCCGCAGATCGAACGCAGATGAGTCTATAGTCGATGGTCAATGGTCGATTGTCTATACCCGTTAGCCGGTTGGCCGGTTATCTCGTTAACGGGCGAACTGGCGAACGGGACAACAGGCAAACGGGTTAACGGATCTCGGTTTTGACAATAGACCATAGACTATAGACTATCGACTCAAAACGGAGGTCTCATGAGCATTGAAACGATCAAGCAGATGGTTTTGGACGCGGGGATGGGGTATCTGGCCACTTGCGAGGGGGATCAGCCTCGCGTGCGGGCCATGATGCCTGTTCTGCGCGATGACGGGACGCTGTTGGCGGCGACGTTCCCCTGGACGCAGAAAGTCAGTCAGCTCGGCAAGAATCCCAAGGTCGAGATCTGTTTCGTCGACCGAAAGCTGAGCCACTGCCGCATCGAGGGCCGCGCGGCCGTCAGTTCGGATAAGGCACTGAAAGAGAGGCTCTGGGAGGACCAGCTGATGCTGCGCCAGTTCTTCACGGGCGTCGATGACCCTGATTTTGTCCTGATCGTCCTGTCGCCGACGAGGATCAGGATGATGAACATCGGCGAGAAAGATTACACGGAGGTCAAGGCCTAAGATGAAAAAGACGGCAAATAAGAAAGACCCGGGAACCCCCGCGTGCCGGCTGTGCTCCTTCGGCGCGTGCTGCGCCGAAGGCGTGGAGGCGGACCTTTTCGAGGTCGCCCGCATCCTCCAGCAGCCGCTCGACATCCCCAAGCCCTGGTTCGATTACCTGGGCCGCGATAAGAGAGCCCCGTCAGGCTATAAATTCTCGACGGTCGTCCGAAAGGGCCGCTGCGTCTTCCAGAGCCATGAGTTCCGCTGCCTTATTTATCCGGTGCGGCCGCGGTATTGCGTCGAATTCCCCTTAGAAGACGGGAAGAAAGCGCCGTATTACCATCATTTGTGTTATCATGGCAACAGGAGCCGGCGCGCGCCGGGAAGGAAGAGAGCATGAGCATTGTCGTTTTGGGCACCGCCGCATTGGATTCGGTCAAGACGCCCGCAGGCCGGCGCCGGGAGATGCTGGGCGGCTCCGCCGTTCATTTTTCGATGGCCGCCCGCCTTTTCACGCAGGTCAACCTGGTGGCGATCGTCGGCAGTGATTTCCCCCGTCGCCACATCGATTTCCTGGAGCGCCGGGGCGTGGTCCTGACGTCGCTCATCGTCGGAGACGGCAGGACGTTCCGCTGGGAAGGCGAGTATCGCGGGGACCTCAACGCCGCGCTCACCCTGAGCACCGAGCTGGGGGTCCTGGCGGCGTTTAGGCCGGCGATCGCCGAGCATCAGCGGCACATCGAGAACATCTTTTTGGCGAACGTCGACCCGGACATCCAGCGCCATCTTTTGGCGCGCATGCGCCGGCCCAGGCTGGTGGGGCTGGACAGCATGAATTACTGGATCGACCATAAGAGGCGGTCGCTGCTGCGGCTGATCAGGAAGGTGCAGATCTTCGTGGCCAATGAGGGCGAGGCGCGCAGCCTCACCGGCGAACACCATCTGGTCAAGGCCGTCAAAGGATTGAGGCGCCTCGGCGCGCCGCTGGTCGTTTTGAAAAAGGGCGAGCACGGCGTCCTCGTGGCCGCAGAAAGATTTTTCTTCTGCCTGCCGGCGTATCCCGTGGAAAAGATCGTCGATCCCACCGGCGCCGGCGATACGTTCGCCGGCGGCTTCATGGGGTATCTGGCCCAGGCCGGACGCGTGAACGATAAGACCCTGCGCCAGGCGATCTGTTACGCCACGGTCTTGGCGTCTTTTAACGTCGAAGGGTTCGGGGTGGAGCGGACGGGCCAGATCACGAAACGCCAGGTCGGCCAGCGGCTATCGGCGTTCCGCCGGGTCGTCCTGGTTTAGTCCCCCGGCAGTATCCCTGGTGCTGTCGCTAGGGATGAAAGTGACGCTGCCTCGGGAGGGAAACCCGGAATATCCGCAAGGACGCAGGATCAGGATATTGTCAGAAGGAAAAGAGCCCGGATTTATGCCCGCGGGTTGCGCGAGGAAATATCTATGAAGATGGGGCCTGGTCAGATCGCGAAGATGGCTGCCGCCGGGGCGGCGGTGGCCCTCGGGCTGTTGTCGATGAGCGCCGTCTCTTCCTGGCGGGAGAAGGAGGTGCTGCGCAAGATCGTCAGCCGCCTGAAAGCGGAGTCGCGCATCGCCCAGGTCTTGGTCACCGGCGCGCGGCCCGATCCGTCGACGAATAAAACGTTGACGACCATCAAATTTTTGGAGTATGATGCGCAGGGAAGGCCGTTGCCGCCGCGGTATTTCACGTTTGCGGGCGATGTCATCCAGTTCCAGTCGCTCGTCGTGCGTTTTGCCGACGATCTGGTCGAGAAGGGCGACCCGGCCCGCGGCAAGAGCGCGTACCTCTTCCTGAAGGTCTTTTTTCTGGACGGCCCCGAGACCCAGTCTTACGATCTGACGCCGGCCAACCAGGTGCCTTCGGGGTATCGGATCGAAGGCGGGGATGTTTTCTCCCTGAAGGTCGAACAGGCGTTCTGGGACCGTTTCTGGAATTACGCCTTGAAGCCCGAGGAGGCGCGCAAGGCCGGCATCAAGAACGCCCAGATCGAAGCGCCCGGCACCAAGTTCGTGCCGGGGACTCTTTACACGATCAAGATCGAGCATGACGGCGGGATGCGCATCGACGCCGAGCCCCTTCCGCAGATCCTCAGCGGAGAAAGGATCCTCTTTTGAAGAACCGCGCGAAAGGCCCCGGAAGGGACCCGGACGAAAAGCGGCTTCACGGGCGGTATCTCCTGTGGCTGTACAAGATGACCCGTGAGGAGATCGAGAAGGTGGAGCGGAAGTTCACTCAGCTGGCCGTCGACCGCGAGCTCGAGGCGGACCTCGCGCGCGCGTCGGCCGGTCTCGCCCAAGAGGCGCGACAGGGCGTCGCGGCCTTCCTGGAAGAGTGGCGGACGTATATCGCGCAAAAAGAATCCGATGCCCGCAAGCTCAAGTTCGATGACCGGGGGCGCGTCGCGGGGAAATACCTCTTCCTCACTTTGAAATTGGAGGCGGTGGAGGCGGCGATCCGGCGCCGGGAGGGCGCCAAAGGCTTGAACAGGATCAAGGCGCTTTATGAAGAGATGTGCGTGCGCAGGATTCTGGCGGATGAATCGGGAAGGCGATGATGAGCAGGATTTGGCCGGTTTTGTTATCAACGGTGATCGTGACGGCCGGGTGCGCGACCCCTAAGGCGCCTCCCGGGCCTTCGCCGGAGGTCGATCTTCAGGTGAAGCTGGATGACGCGATCAGCCGGCTGGACCTCGCGATGCAGGAGAACAAGGACCTGCGGCGGCGGATGGTCCTGTCCCGGAAATACCAGGAGATCGAGGGAGAGAGTTTTGTCAGTGCGGAGAAGGATTTCAAGGGCGGCCTGGCGGCGGACATCGCGACGGGCGACGTCGCCGTGCGCGCGACGAACCGGGGCATCGGCGTCGTCATCCTGTCGGAGAAGCTCTTCGCGACGGGCACGGACACGCTCCAGGACGGCGGCAGGGAGTTACTTGACCGCATCGCCGCTTTCATCCAGAAGCTCTTTCCCGAAAATTATATCTATATCGAAGGGCACACGGATAACCAGTCCCCGGGCATCCTGGAATATCAATCGAACTGGGAGTTTTCTTTCGCCCGGGCCTTGAGCGTCCTGCGGTATCTCACGGAAAAGAAAGGGCTCGATCCGCTTCGTCTGTCGGCGTCCGGTTTCGGCCAGTACCGGCCGGCCGCCGCGAACGACACGCGCGAAGGCCGGAGCCTGAACCGCCGCATCGAGATCCTGATCACGCCGCAGAAGCTCAAAGGGCCGGCTGTCTGATCCTCTTAATCCCTCGGCAGAAACCCCCGGCTTTAAAGCCGGGGATGAATGCAGGGCTGCCTCGGGAGGGAACCCCGGCATCGGCGATACCTTTGCTCGGGAGATCATATCAAGGAAAAAAGGAACCCTGAACCTTAGCTCAGAGAGGGGGGTTCCACTAGGAGACGAAGATGGGAATCAGCGATATCTATTTCACGCAAGAAGGGTTTGAGAAGCTGCGCCAGGAGCTGGACGTCCTGAAGAATGTCAAGCGCCGGGAGGTCGCGCACCAGCTCGAAAAGGCGCGCCAGCTCGGGGACCTGTCGGAGAACGCCGAATACGACGCGGCCAAAGAAGCGCAGGCGCATCTGGAGAAGAAGATCCTGGATCTCGAGGATAAATTGAGCCGCGCGCGCATCATCGAGCGCGAGGGGATCGCCAGCGACAAGGTCTATGTGGGAGCGACCGTCACGCTGCGCGACGAGGACACCGAGGAGGAGTTCGCGTACCTGCTCGTTTCCCCTCCCGAGGCGGACTATGCCCAGAACAAGATCTCGATCGAGTCGCCGATCGGCAAGGCCTTGATGGGCCGGATGAAGGGGGAAGTGGTCTCGATCCAGGTGCCGGCGGGGACGTTGACCTACAAGATCCTGGATATCGCCCGCTGAAGGCCGCGGGGTTGTTTTCCGAGGCGCACGAATGGACCAGAGACGGCAAAGAGCTTTTATCTTCGGGATAGTCGGGATCGCCGTCGTTTTTTACGGGGCCGCGCGTTTTCTGCGCGAAGACGACGAAACGCGGGTGCGCAGGGCTGTCTACGCCGGCGTCTTGGCGGTCGAGCGCGAAGACACCGGTCGCCTCTCGGCTTTGATCGATGAGTCTTACGCTGACGCCGCCGGCGAAAACAAGGCCGGCGTCCTGCGTCTGGCCCGGGCGGTCTTCCGCGACCACCGGGATTTCCGCGTCCATATTCAAAAACTCAGCATCGCCGTGCGAATGGGGGAGGCGGATGCTGATATCTCTTTTAAGCTTTTTTTCAGGAAGAACGCGCAGGAGGAGCTGTATTACGATTTCGGCCAGGTTAAATTGGTTTTTGTCAACGACCGCGGGCAATGGCGCATAAGGTCCAGCGAATATTCGGGGTCGGACCAGTTGTTGTTGCTGCCCTCTGTCGCCGGAACATTTCCTAGACAAAGGAGCGAAGCATGAAAAAGGCGAAAAAGAAGGACTTGTGCGGCACGTGCGGCAAGGCGGTGGACGTCGAAGGCCATCTGTGCATCCCCGTCAGCCGTAAGGACCATACCTGCGATTGGTGCGGTTCCCTCATCATGGATGCCCGCCACATGTGCGACGGAAAGCTCAAGAAGCTCTCCTATATCTGCAATTCCTGCGGCCGGCTCGCCATCAGTCCGAAGCACCTTTGTAAGCCCAAAAAGATCGGTTGACCTTAAGACAAAAATGCCTGTTCGGAAATGAGCGGTCGGGTTCCGGGCAGGTATTTTTTTGTTCTAAAGGACCGGGTCTGCTTAAGAGGGAAGGGTGAACGGCATCTGTTCAGCGCAGCAGAGGTTGGTGATCAGAGCGGTCACGGTTTTGCGGACAGGGGCCTTCATTTTGAGCAGGGCGCAGGCCTCAAGCGCGGTCGCCTGTAAGGATCTGAGCTTTTTGAGGGAGTAGTCATAAGCGCCGCTGCCGACGATCAGCCGCCGCAGGGCCGCCAGGTCCGGGGGCCGCTTGACCGGCCGGCACAGGATATTTCGCAGAAGCGCCCGGTCTTTTCCCCGCAGGTCATCGTAAGCCTTGAAGACGAGCAG
>JBFZAX010000167.1:0-5077 GCA_041308805.1 Candidatus Omnitrophota bacterium
CAAGTTCGTCGCCGGCGACCTGTATGATGTCATCCCGCTCAGCCAGGACAAAGTGGGCGTTTTCATCGCCGATGTCTCTGGCAAGGGCGTGCCGGCGGCTCTGCTGATGGCACAGACGATCTCGCTGCTGCGCATTTTCAGCCGCGGGACGGAGTCGCCCGCCGACGTCCTGGCGGCGCTCAACAAGGAGCTCAGCCAGATCCTCGAAGGCCGTTTCGTGACGGCGCAATATGTCATCGTCGATCTCGGCCGCCGGGCGCTGCGGGGCGCCTGCGCCGGCCACCCCTCTTTGTTTTATTACGATCGCGGCCGCGCAGAGGTCACGGAGAAGCTCGGGGCGTCAGGTCCGCCGCTGGGATTAGTTCCGGGCGCCTCTTATGCGACCGAAGAGTGGTCCATAGGAGAGCGGGACAAGATTTTTCTGTACACCGACGGTTGGACCGAGGCGCGCAGCCGCCGGGGAGAGGAATTCGGTTCGGCGCGCCTGAAGGAGCTTTTCTCGAAGCATCGGGACCTGCCGGCCGGGGAGCTGCTCGAGATCCTGCGGCGCCAGCAGGAAGGGTTTGAGCGCGGGGCCCCGGCGCACGACGACGCCACGGCCGTCATGCTGGAGTTTTGACACCCAAGAGGAGGAGAGCATGGCATTAAAGACCAGCGTCATCAGGAGGGATATCGGCGTGTTCGTGGTTTCTCTCGCCGGGTCTCTGGATTCCCATACGTACGTCGATCTGGAAGCGAAGCTCAAGCCGTTGCTCGCGCCCGCGACCAAGGCGCTGATGTTCGATCTCAAGGAACTGGAGTACATCAGCAGCATGGGGGTCAGCACCCTGCTGAAGGCTCGGCGTTTTATGGAAGGGCAGGGCGGCAGTTTTTTGATGGTCAACGTGCAGCCGCAGATCAACGAGGTCTTCAAGATCATCAAGGCCCTTCCGAACGTCCCCGTCTTCGAGAACATGGAAGAAGCGGACCGCTATTTTGAAGAGATCCAGCGCAAGATCCGCGAAGAGCAGGACCGCCAGAAGCCGTTCTAAGGGGCCGCGCCGCATCGCGCGCCCGTCTTTTGCCCGGGAGCCCGCATCAAAAAAAAGATTATCCTCATTTCGCCTCCTCCGGCCCACCCCATCGTGCGCCTGGTGTTCAGGAACATGGCGTACACGCCGGCCACGACGACCTTCCATATATTGTCGGCGCTGACCCCCGCTTCGTACGAGATCCGGATGGTCAATCAGCGTTTTTTCTGGCGTCAGTCCGATTTCGTGGCTGGCTGCCTGGTGGGCATTTCCTGCGCCACGCCGAACGTGACCGAGGCGTACCGGCTGGCTGACCGTTTCCGGAAGGCCGGCTCGACCGTCGTCCTCGGCGGGGTCCACGCCAGTTACATGCCCGAGGAGGCGGCGGCGCACGCCGACAGCGTCGTCGTCGGCGAAGCGGAGTCGGTGTGGCCTGAGCTCCTGCGCGACTACGAGGCGGGCAGCCTGCAGAAGGTTTACCGCGGCGCCTCCATTGACGATTTCTTCTCTTTGTCCTGTCCGTATTTTTTGACGCGCGTTCCCGCGTCGTTCCTTTACCGGGCAGGGCTTATTTTAAGCCGCGGCTGCAAATACCGCTGCGAGTTCTGCGCCTGGCAGTTCGGCAAGCTCAGGTTCATCAGGCTTGAGCAGGCCCTTGCGCTGGTGAGCAAAGTCGCTCAGAACATCAAGCGTCCCTTCGGGCTGAAGGCCCCGATCATCTTCAGGGATGACAATATCTTTTCCGGTCCGGATTACGCCAAGACCCTTTTTGAAAAGCTCATTCCCCTTAAGATCCAATGGTTCGCTAACAGTTCCCTCGACATCGCCTTTGACGAGGAGGCGCTGCGGCTCGCGCGCGCCAGCGGCTGCCGCGAGCTCTTCATCGGTTTTGAGACGATCCATCCGGCCACGCTCGCGAAGACCTCGGTCCACGGCATCCGTAGCGCCGAAGATTACATCGGCGCGATCCGCAGGATCAAATCGTACGGGATCCGGGTGATCGGCGCGTTCATCCTGGGCTTTGACGATTACACCCACCGGGATTATCTGAAGCTCGCCCTTTTTCTTTTCAGGTCCGGCCTCTTCCAGGTCTCGATGACGATCCTGACGCCTTTCCCCGGCTCGGCCCTTCATAAGCGCCTGAAAGAAGAGGGGAGGATCCTGACGCGCGACTGGAGCAAATACGATTCGCTTTTTCACGTCGTCTTCCGGCCCAAGCATACATCGGCGTTCGGCCTCCAGGCGTGGTTTTACGCGCTGCGTTTCTATTCTCTGCTGGTCACTCCCGCTTATTGGGTGGCGGTCTTCCGTTTTGCCGCGCCGTTCCTGCTGACCTACTATATTTTTTCTTCGCTGTTTCCATGAGCTCAAATGGTCCTGTGAGCGGCCGGGGCAAAGGCCGCTGAAGAGAGGATTGACACGGGCCACCGCCTATTCTATAATCCCATTTAAGCCTTTCCGGGAGGACAACGGTGTCTTGACCTGCGAAGGGCCTGTACCTGAACGACACCAGAGGATAGCATGACAATGAAGTCTGCTGGAAAAGGTGTTGGCTCGCCCAATTTATGTCCCACCTGCGGCCGCCAGACGGCATCGCGCGGCCATCTCTGCGAACCCGTGACATCTCTGACAGCTTCCCATTGCGGTCATTGCGGGAAAGCGGTCGGCAACCTGCGGCATCTTTGCAGGCTTGGGGCCCAAGAGGTCCGTTTCGTCTGCGGGATTTGCGGCAGGGCGGCGGCCGACGAGACGCAAGCCTGCCTTCCCCTGAAGATCTGATCTTTTCGTTGAATCCAGGCTGAGATCCTGCGAAGGAGGGTCTTTTTTTGTCTGCGATCAGACGACAAAAAGATTGCGCGAAGAGAATTTTCCGTCGGTGGTCAGATGGATGCCCAGCTTGTTGAGGCCGATCTGGTCGCCGGGCGTGGGGATGTGGTTCATGTGCATCTCGCAGGCGCGCAGCTGCGCCAGTTTTTTCATCGCGAGCTCCGCGGTGTGGTTGGTCGTGGCGCTGATCGACAGGGCGATGAGCGTCTCCTGGAGGTCCAGGCTCGCCGAATCCTGCCGCAGGATGCCTTCTTTGAATTTCGCGATCTGGTCGATGATCTGCGGAGAGAGGAGGAGGATCTCGTCGGGGATCTTGGCGAGGGTCTTGATCGCGTTGAGGACCAGGCTCGAGGCCGCGTGCATGAGCTTGGAGTTTTTGCCCGTTACGATCGTGCCGCACGGCAGTTCGATGGCCGCTCCGCTGAAGACCCCGTCGTGGCCTTTGCCTTCGGCCTCCGCGTCCTCGGCGGCTTTGCGCGCGGCTCCCACCACCGGCCTGTCCGTCGGCTTGATCCCTAATTCTTCCATCAGCGACATCGCCCGGTCGACCGTTTCTTTTTTTTCGACTCCCGTCACGTACTCGGTGTTATACCGGAAGTACCGGCGGATGAGCTCTTGCCTGGCGGCTTCCTTGACCGCTTCGTCATCGACGATGCCGAAGCCGGCCCTGTTGACCCCCATGTCGGTGGGGGAGTGGTACATGACCGCGCCGGGCTGGTCGCTGAAGATCTTCGTCAGGATCAGCTTTAAGATCGGGAAGCTCTCGACGTCCCGGTTGTAGTTGATCGCGATCTCGTTGTAAGCGCTGAGATGGAAAGGGTCCACCAGATTGAAGTCCAGGATATCGGCTGTCGCCGATTCATAGGCGATGTTGACGGGGTGTTTTAAGGGGATGTTCCAGATCGGAAAGGTCTCGAACTTCGCGTAGCCGGCGTTGATGCCGCGCTTGTGTTCGTGATAAAGTTGAGACAGGCACGTGGAGAGCTTGCCGCTGTTGGGCCCCGGCCCGGTCACGACGACGATGGGCTTGCGGGATTCGATGTATTCGTTCTTGCCGAACCCCTGGTCGCTGACGACGAGATCGACGTTGACGGGATATTCTTCGATGGGGAAGTGGAGGTAGACCTTGATCCCCCGGCGCTCCAGCTTGTTCTTGAAGACGACCGCCGAGGGCTGGTTATTGAAGCGGGTAATGACGACGGCCAAAACGTCCAGGTCCCACTTTCGGAGGTCATCGATGAGCTTAAGCGTGGAGGCGTCGTAGGTGATGCCGAAGTCGCCGCGCAGCCTTCCGCTTTCGATGTCCCCGGCGTAGATGCACAGGACGATGCTGACCTTGTCGCGCATCAGCTGGAGCAGCCGGAGCTTGACGTTGGGGTCGTAGCCGGGCAGGACGCGGGCGGCGTGGTAGTCGAAACAGAGCTTGCCGCCGAATTCGAGGTAGAGCTTGTTGTCGAACTTTTTGACCCGCTGGGAGATCGCCTGGGTCTGTTCTTTGAGGTATTTTTCGTTGTCGAAGCCGGTCTTGAGCATGGGAGGGGCGCGCCGTTGCGTCTTTGTTATGATAAGGCAGCTGCCGGGGTTTGTAAAGGGGTAAAGATCCCGGCGCGAAGAGTAGCCCCGGTCCTGCCGCCTACAGAGGCGAGGCCGGGAAGACGGGGTTGACAGCGTCCGGCGGGGTGGGTATAATTGATTTCCGCCGCCTGCCCTTCGGCGCAGGAAGTATCCGCGCCTCGGGGCGGGCAAAATGTAAAGCAGTTGAGTTGGTGGGGGCCCCCTGCCCTTCGGCGAAGGAAGTATTCGCGCCTCAGGGCGGGCAAAATCCCCTTAAATAAATTTCCGGGTTACTTATAGCGCCCTGTCCCTCGGCGCAGGAAGTGTTCGCGCCTCGGGACGGGCAAGATGCAAAGCAGTTGAGTTGGTGGGGGCCCCCTGCCCTTCGGCGCAGGAAGTATTCGCGCCTCAGGGCGGGCAAAATCCCCATCTATAGAATAGGGATTTTGCCCTGTCGTCTAATCGGTAGGACACTAGATTCTGGATCTAGGTATTTTGGTTCGAGTCCAAACGGGGCAGTGGTTCGACGCGCCCCTCGTTTCACTCGGGGCTTGCTCACCATCGCACAATGAGCTGAGTCAAGCCGGTGAAATGAGGGGCGAAGTCATTTATGTATTCGGGCGCGGAGAACCATCCCGAGCAAGTGAGGAGCGAAGCGACGAACGCGTCGAGGGCAAATTAGCCCT
>JBFZAX010000168.1:0-9631 GCA_041308805.1 Candidatus Omnitrophota bacterium
GCGCCTGCAGGTCTTTCTTTCGAAAAGCGGCGCCTGCTCACGGCGCCAGGCGCTGGTTTATGTCATGCAAGGTTATGTCTCGGTCAACGGCCGGGTCGTGACCGAGCCCTCCGCTGAGATCGATCCTTCCCGCGATTCGGTCGTCTTTCAAAACCGGAAGATCCTCCTTAGAGAAAAGGCCGTCATCCTCCTCAACAAGCCTGCGGGCGTGACCACGACGCTGCGCGATCGTCACGCCGACAAGACGGTCATGGAGCTGTTGCCCGCTTCTTTCGGGCATCTTTTTCCCGTCGGTCGTCTCGATAAGGAGAGCCGCGGTCTTTTGATATTGACGAATGACGGCGATCTGGCGCATCAACTGAGCCATCCTTCGTTCGAGGTGGTTAAGGTTTATCGCGTGCTCCTCGACCGCTCCTTGAACGAAAAAGACAGGTCTGCTCTCGAGCGGGGGGTCATCCTGGAAGGAGGACGCCCTGCTACGCCGAAGGCTTCGCAGCGGCAGTCGCTCCGAAGCCTTGGCGAAGGAGGACGGACCGCTCCGTGCCGGATCCGCAAGATCGCCGAACGCCAGATCGAGATCTCGGTCCATGAGGGCAAAAAGCGCCAGATCCGGCTGATGTTCGCTTCTCGCGGCTACGACGTCAAGGACCTGGTGCGGACCCAGCAGGGGAGCTTGCGCCTCGGCAACCTTGAAACAGGGCGCTGGCGCCTGCTGACCGAGCGTGAACTCAGCGAGCTGCGCCGCTCGGCGGGGTTGAGTTGAAATATTCAGCAGTCGATGGTCTATAGTCTATGGTCAAAACCAGAAGCATCGAAGGCCGAGGTCAGATGTCCGAAGTCAGATCTTTCGGACTTCCGATTTCCGACTTCCGACTTCGGTTACGGCCATAGACAATCGACTATTGACCATCGACTATCGACTTATTCGCGTTCAGATCCTACCCATACCATATGAATTTCATGCCTCAACTCGTCCTCTCCGATAACCGAGGGAACGTTTTCGTCCATCCGACCCTGAAAATGGTCGCGTCTGACGGCAAGGGGCTGCGTCTGCCACAGGAAGATGAGCTGGTCCCTTTGCCCAAAGGCAGCACGCTCTACTATCTGCCGGGCCACGTCGCCGCCGGATGGGAGCAGGGGGCCGGGAGCGTTTCTTTTGTCGCGCGCGCGTCGGGCCGGAAGGTCTTCCCGGTCGCCGGCTTTCCGATCCCCGGATTCACCCGCCTGCTGCTTCCCGCCGCGCACAAGTCTGACCCGAAGGTCTTTTTACCCCTTTGGCCCTATACCGCCGTCGGATGGCAGCGGGGAGGATTTTATGCGGCGGCGGTCCGCATCGATCCGATGACGCGGCAAAAGCCTTTTTATTACGCCCGGCCCTCGTTGCTGAGGAAGAATATCGACGCGATGCTCAGGAGATTCCCCCAGAACAGGCTCGTGAGGCATCTGGCGCATTGCGCCATTTCTTATCAATGTCGCAATGCCCAGAATCTCTTTTTGAAAAGGGCGGAGGCGCCGCTGCCTGTTGCCGGGGGGTGCAACGCGCGTTGCCTGGGATGTCTTTCGTTCCAGGACGATTGCGGCGTCCCGGCCTCCCACGAAAGGATCTCTTTCCTTCCGACGGTAGATGAGCTCCTCGAAGTCGCCGTGCCGCACCTGAAGGCCGCGCGCCGGGCGATGGTCAGCTTCGGCCAGGGCTGCGAAGGAGAGCCGCTCTTGCAGTCGTCTTTGTTGCGCCAAACGATCCTGGAGATCCGGCGCCGCACCCGGGCCGGGACCATCCATCTGAATACGAATGGTTTTTGCCCCTCGGCTCTCAGGGATCTTGCCGCTGCCGGGCTCGACAGCGTGCGCGTCAGCCTCAACAGCCTTTGTGAAAAAGATTATGATGCTTATTACAGGCCCCGGGGCTATGGCTTGGCCGATGTCTTAGCGAGCCTGGCGGCGGCCCGGCGCAGCGGCTTGTTCGTTTCCTTGAATCTATTGACGTTCCCCGGTTTTACGGACGACGGCGACGAGGTCCGGCGGCTGATGCGTTTTCTTGACAAAGGGCACGTGGATCTTTTGCAGCTGCGGAATCTCAGCATCGACCCTGAGTTTTTTTCGCGCCGCTTTTCCCTCGGAGGGCGTCGGCCGATGGGCCTGGCGCGGATGATCGGCCTCATCCGCCGGCAGCATCCTTCGCTGCGGCTCGGGTATTTCAATCCCTCGCAGAAAGCACGTGGCTTCCTGCCCGGGGGGACTCCGCCCAGGGAGGGGTTCCGGGCGTGAGGCCCCTTGTCGGGAATCCTGTAGAATTTTGAGCCTCCGCGTGATAAAATCTTTTCATGAGATCTGCCCTCCGGTTTCTCCGTAAGCCCTCTTCCGCGATCGGTACCGGTCGCAAGGCGTTCACCTCCCTCGAGGTCATCATCACGGTAATCGTCATCGCGGTGCTCATCGCCGCCGCGGTCGCCTATTATTTCAGGGTCGTCGGCAAGGCCGAAGATACCGAAGCTGTCGTCAATTTGGCCGCGATCCGTAAGGCCGAACTGGCGGCTCAGGACAAGACGGGCGCATTTGTCAATGCGACAGACACCCAATCCCTGGAGGAGAAGCTCGAGCAGGTCAACCTGACCGACAACACCTTTAAATACAAGGTCATCAACGTTACCGGGGACGATTTTGCGGCCGTGGCGCAGCGGGTCAAGCCGGACCCTTCGAACCAGAAGCCGATCGAGATCGCGATGTACGCCAACGGGTCGATCAGCTATTCGTACCCGGCGCCGGAACCTGCCGGAGTTTCAGGCGGTTATTCGGGATCGACGGGTGGGTCGGGAGGGGGAGGTGGCGGGGGAGGCGGAGGAGGAGGTTCGGGTACCTCAGTTTCTGAAGGGGGCGGTTCAGGCGGGGGTTCGGGTGGCGGGCCCGGAGGGGGAGGCGGCGGTTCAGGAGGAGGCTTTGGGCAGCAGGAACAGGAAGAGATACCTCCTATCCCTCCTCCGGTTTCTATCGGCGAAGTATTGGGCGTTTTGCAAAATTCTCCTGTCGGACTTTATTTTTCCAATCTGCTCGTGGAAAAAGCGGTCAGCGTGGTTTACCAGGACCTGAGGCCCTTGGGCGCATTGGGGATGTATGTCCCGACTTATTGGCCCGATCTCTATCCCGGCGGACCATTTCCATCTAATACGATCTATCTGGATTTGACGTTGGGGTCAATTTGGACCAAAGAGGCCCTTGCCGTCATTTTGATCCATGAGTCTATTCACGCGGATTATGACCACTACGTGGATAAATGGGTCGAGGCGACCGTCGAAAGATACGGTATCGATGCTTCCGAGCTCAACTGGACGCCGAATCCCGCGACCGGAGAGATGGTCCTTCTCGACAGCATCGATCAGGAGTACAATGCTTTTGTCCAGGCGGCTCTTCTTTGGCAGGAGGTCAAAGGGAGCCAGGCCAACGAAGAGCTGGATTCTATCCTTTCCCTCTATCTTCAGGACCAGGAGAACGGCACTATGGATCTTTACGCGCAGGTTGCGATGCTTTATAGCGGTCTTCCTCCTTATGAAGTGGGGCTCACATGATTTTTAATCCCTCGCAGAAATCCCCCGGCTTTAGTCCGAGGGGCTCCACCCGGTTAACTTTGTCTTTTATTGTCACCGTCGGAGGGATCTTCATGTCGATGTCTTCAGGATGCGGCCGTCCTCAGAGTTTCGTTCATTACTCTAAGCCAGGGTTTGAGCCCGGATGGGGGATCGATTATCCGAAGGGCTGGGAATTGCGGGAGATGACCGGCGCCTCCGGCTCTTTCAACGTTTTGTTCTTTCAGCCGGGGCAAGAGAAGGGTTTTACGTCGAATATAGGGGTGACGGTCAAGCGTTATGTCGCCGCTTCGGCGCCGGAGGACCCGGCGGTCGGCCTGTTGACATCGAAACTCAGGTTCAAAGAGGCGCGCCTTCTGGATAAACGAAAAACAAAGGTCGGCGGCGCCAACGCCACCGAAGTCCTTGTTTCCTATAAGATCCAGGATAAGATCCTGCGCGCGGACGCCCAATGGATATCCGTCAAGGAGCGTTTCGTCGTCTTTCAGAAGGGCTCTTTCCTTTGGATCGTCCGGTATCAGGCCCGGGAAGGGGATTTTTCGCTCTTCGAAAAGGCTTTTTCCCACAGCCTGCGCACCCTCACATGTCCCGGCTGCGATAAATAAGGGGAGCCGGGCATCTTCCTCTTCGTCTCTTTTCGTTCTCGATTTTTTCTTCCGATCCGCGTAAATACCGTCCCAGCCCGTTTCTAGTGGAGCCCTCGGCCTGGCTGAGGCTCCCTCCCGAGCAGAAAGCGGTGTGCCTTCATCCCTCGGGCTAAAGCCCGGGGATTTCTGCGAGGGACTAAAAACTTAACTGTTTAATATTGTTATGGTTAGGGACATTAAGAGCCCATCTTGAATCTCTTTGGGAGCGTTGAAAAGAAAACGTTTCCATGTTAAACTTTAATAAAGAAGAGCGGTTGGGGTGATCCATGTGCAGCTGTGCCCCCGAAGAAAAGGACCGAACCCAAGGAACCTGAAGAGGTTCCTTTTTTATCTAAGGAGCCCATGGAAAAGAGCTTCGCAATGGACAAGATATTCAATACCGATAGCCAGGAGATGTCGCTCGTTTCACGCCTTCTCTACCAATTCATCGAAGAGAAGTACCGGCCCCTTTTGGATGAATCCAGCGATCTGATGTGCATCACGGACAGGGAGGGGAAGTTCATTTATGTCAACCGCAAGCTGGCGGATTCCCTGGGTTACACCAAAAAAGAGCTCTTGGGGATGCACTTGCGCGACATTGTGGCGGATGATTCGATGAAGGCTTTCCAGGAGAGCGTCAAAGATTTTCTGAAGAACGGCAAGATCACGTTCAGGAGCTTTGTCCTCAAGACCCGCTACAAGGGGGCGGTGACCGGCGAGATGCATTCGATGGCGTTCCACGACAACGGGGGGAAGTATTGCGGAGCCAAGGCGGTCTTCCGCGACCAGACCCAGCTGCGGGCGATGGAGCTCTTGGAAAGGAAGTACGAATCGATGCTGGAGGACGGGATCGGGGCCGTCGATTCCGTGATATTCATCCTCGACCCGGCCTTCAAGATCAGATGGGCGACGGCGACCGTCGAGAAGTATTTCGGCCTCGACCGTACGGTCGTCGTCGGCGAGGATATCCGGGAGCTCTTCCGCCATAAAGTGGCGCCTCTGGTCAGCGACGGCGATTCTTTCCTGAAGAAGCTGCTTAAGAGCTGCGAGGAGGCGGTGGACACGCAGAGCTTCGAATGTGAGTTCCTGGGCCCGAAAAAGAACGTCGGCATCGCCATGGAGCACCGCAGTTTCCCCATCCTGCACGGGGACCTCAAGGGAGGGCGCATCCAGGTCTTCCGCGACATCACGCAGCGCAAGAAGGCCGAGGAGACCCTCGAATATTACTACAAGAAGATCCACGCCATCATGGAGCACGCGGTCGAGGGCATCGTGGAGCTGCGGACGGACAATACCATCGGCTTCGTGAACAAGAGCTTTTTGCGCATGATGGGCCGCGACGAGATGCAGATGCTGAACCGCGAGCTCTCCGAGTTCATCGTCTCCGGCGACCTCCCGAAGCTGGCCTCGATCAAGCTCATCCGCAAGGCCTGCGAGATCGCTTTTGTGCGCAGCGACGGGACGCTGCTGCACGCGCTGGTCTCCAGCATCCCCCTGGTCTTCGGGTCCCAGGCGCCGCACGCCCTCTGTTTTATCTCCGACATCACGGAGACGAAGATGGCGGCCGAGAAGCTCAGGGACGCCAACCTCACCCTGCGGGCTTTGAACAACACGCTCCTGGACCTGTCGCTGCGGGATACGCGCACGGGGGTCTATAATTACCGCTATCTCCACGAGCGGCTGGCGGAGGAGGTCAAGCGCGCCAAGCGATACATGAGGCCTTTTTCGCTGATCCTCATGGACATCGATTTTTTCAAGGCGGTCAACGATTCCTACGGCCACAGCTTCGGGGATGTGGTGCTCAAGGAGTTCTGCGAGCTTTTGAAAAAGACCGTCCGCGAGACGGATATCGTCATCCGGTCGGGCGGGGAGGAGTTCGTCGTTTTGCTTTCGGACACCGACGGCTTCGGGGCCTGGACGGCGGCCCACAAGATCGTCAAGGCGCTGGAAGCGACCCCTATCGGCGACGAAAACCGCAAGGTCATCATTTCCGTCAGCATCGGCATCTGTTCGTATCCGGATTCGGGGCGCTCCGAGGTCGCTGCCCTGATCGACGCGGCCGATGAATCGATGTACCAGAGCAAGAAAGAAGGGCGCAACAGGATCACCGTCTTCCAAAAAGGCGCTTTCGCGCGCGAAGGCCGGTCGGGGCCGCAGGCCTCGCTCGAGGAGCTCAGAGACCGCCTGGAGAACATCAGCGCGCGCAACGAAGCGTCCCTGCTGGAGGTCCTCCTGTCGGCCGTCCGTGACGTGGACCAGCGGATGGGGTATCCCGCCGGGCATATCGACCGGGTTCTGTCCGGGGTCGAAAGGCTCGCCCAGGCTTTTTCGTTCCCCGACCCGGAGGTCCGCAAGATCAGGCGGGCGGCTCTGGCGTGCGACGTCGGAATGGTCTCGGTGCCTCAGGAGCTGCTGAGTTGGCCGGGCCCTCTCGTCGAGGATCAGAGGCGGCTCATCCATCAGCACTGCGTCCATAGCGCCGACGCGATCCGGTCTTTGCCGTTTCTCGCGGCCGCCCGCGGCGATATCCTGTCCCATCATGAGCGCTTCGACGGCAAAGGATATCCCGAGGGGCTCAGAGGGCCACAGATCCCCTTCGGGGCCCGGATCATCCCCGTCGTTGAGACCTACGAGGCGTTGACCTCGGCGCGGCCTTACCGCAAGCAGCCGTATTCGAAGGCCGAATCCCTGGAGATCATCCGCAGAGAGTCTTCGCGTCAGTTCGATCCTCTCGTGGTGGAGCAGTTCCTCAAGATCTGCGGATAGGCGCAAGCCCGCCGCCGTATTTTTGGTTTGTCTTTTCCAAATCCCCTGAGTATAATGAGCAGGATCAAAGTTTTTAACCGTTTCCGGCGCGGAAAGGTCCGCCATGTTCGAGCACCAGGCAGATTCGATGTTCGTCTTTTTTTCGCAGCTCCAGGACGCCCCTGTCCTCGACAAGGACAGGAGGCGGGCGGGGGTCTTCGATGACATCCTGATCGAACCGTTGGGAAAATACGCGAAGGCCAAAGCGCTCATCATCCGCCGCGGCGGCAGCCGCCGGGCGTGGGCGGTCGTCGATTGGCAGAAGGTCGCCGATGTCAGCGCCCGCGGCGTCACGCTCAACATCGCCGCTCCGGAGATCCGTTTCTCGTCCGGCGTCGACCACAAGGCGGACCTATCGTTGCGCCAGGATATCTTAGACCAGCAGGTCGTCGATACGAACAATCAGAATGTCATCCGCGTCAACGATATCCATCTTTTGATGGCGGAGAGGGACCTGGTGGTCGCTCACGTGGACATCGGGCTGCGGGGGATCGTGCGCCGGCTCGGTTGCGAGAGGGCGGTGGACGGCCTCGTGAAGCTCTTCGACAAGGATTCTCTTTATCTCAAACGGCCGCGTCTGATCTCTTGGAAGCATATCCAGCCGCTTTCCGTCAATCCCGTCAGCATGACCATTAAGGTCGACGTCTCTCAAAAACAGCTCAGCGAGATACCGGCGGCTGATCTAGGGGAGCTTTTGCTCGATCTGGCCCCCCAGAACCGCATCGCCCTCTTCAAGACCCTCGATATCGCGACGAAAAGCCAGCTTTTCAGGGCCCTGGACTTCAAAGAGCAGCGGTCGCTGCTGGAGGACCTGGACGAAAAGGAAGCGGTCGAGGTCATCAACAACCTGCCCGCGGACGAGGCGGTCGATTTCTTAGGCGAGCTGCCCCGGGGCGCCGCCCACAAGATGCTCGGGTTGATGGAGTCCAAGACCGCCAAGATGCTCTCGACGCTGTTGGGCTATTCCGGAGAGTCGGCGGGCGGGCTGATGACGACCGAGTTCATCGCCGTGCCGGAGACCGCCACCGTCGAGGAGGCGCTGGCGATCATCAAAGAGAAGACGCCGCGGGCCGAGACGATCCAGAACGTCTTCCTCGTCACCCGCGAGAACCGGCTGGTCGGGACGGTCTTCCTGAGGCGCCTGATCATCGCGGACCCGAAGGACCCGGTCGCCAAGGCCGCCTTCAAGAAGACGATCAGCATCCATGTCGACGACGAGGTCAAAAAGATCGCGCTGCTGATGGAGAAGTATAACGTCAACGCGCTGCCGGTGGTCGATGACGCGCACCAGCTGGTGGGGATCATCACGATGGACGATATCTTCAGCCGTCTCGTGTCGATCGCCTGGCGCCGGAAGAACAAATCAGCTTGAGAAGGGTGGCTTAACGCGAATTAGTCTATAGTCGATGGTCAATGGTCGATTGTCGATGGATAAAAGGCCGAAGCCAAACGATGAGGCTTTTCGGCTTTGACCATAGACTATCGACCATCGACTCCGTTGAGACCTTGAGACTTTTCGAAAGACAGAGGATGAACTGAACTCATGAACATCAAACAGCGTCGCCGTTCGCTCTGGCGCAATATCGTCATCTTCCTTTCCATCATGGGGCCGGGGATCATCACCGCGAACGTCGATAACGACGCCGGCGGCATCACGACCTATTCCGTGGCCGGCGCCCACTTCGGCTACTCCCTTTTGTGGGCTTTTTTGCCGATCATCTTCGTCTTGATCATCGTCCAGGAGATGTCGAGCCGGATGGCGGTGGTGACGGGCAAAGGGCTGGCGGACCTGATCCGCGAGGAGTTCGGCGTCAAGGTGACGTTCTACACGATGTTCGCCCTGGTCCTGGCGAACGTCGGCAACGTCATGGCGGAGTTCTCCGGCATCGCGGCCAGCGCCGATCTTTTCGGGATCAACCGGCCGGCGGTGATCGTCCTGTGCGCCCTCTTCGTCTGGTGGCTGGTGGTCAAGGGCAATTACAAATCCGTCGAAAAGGTCTTCCTGGGCGCCTGCGTCTTTTATGTTTCGTATCTCGTGACGGGTTTTATCAGCAAGCCGGATTGGGGAACGGTCATGGCCGAGACCCTGCGGCCGCAGGCGCAGATGAACAAGGCTTATCTGGTGATGTTCATCGGATTGGTGGGGACGACCATCGCCCCCTGGATGCAGTTTTACCAGCAGTCTTCGGTCGTCGAGAAAGGGATCAAGCTGAAAGATTACGGATATCACCGGCTCGACGTGATCATCGGCGCGTTCATCGTCAACATCGTCGCTTTTTTCATCGTCGTGGTCTGCGCGCATACGCTCTTCCGGCATGGGGTCAGGATCGAGAGCGCCAAGGACGCCGCGCTGGCCTTACAGCCTCTCGCCGGCCGCTACTGTTATCTCCTTTTTGCCTTCGGCCTGTTCAATGCGTCTCTTTTCGCCGCCTCTATCCTGCCCCTTTCCACCGCCTATTCGGTCTGCGAGGGGATGGGGTGGGAGTCGGGGATCAACAAGAGCTTCCGGGAGGCGCCCCAGTTCTATTCGCTCTACACGGGCATTATCATCATCGGCGCGCTGTTCGTGTTGATCCCCCGGGTGCCTTTGATCAAGATCATGCTCATTTCCCAGGTGGC
>JBFZAX010000169.1:0-4474 GCA_041308805.1 Candidatus Omnitrophota bacterium
AGGGATACCTGTCGACCAAGCGGGTCTATGTCGGGATGGCGACCTGCGAGATCGCCGCAGGTTCCAAAGACGTGATGGAGGTCTTCGATGCCGCGATCAAAAACGGCCTGACGGACGTTTATTTGAGCCAGAAAGGCTGCGCCGGCCGATGCAATCTGGAGCCGACGGTCGAGGTCGTCGAAGAAGGCAAGATCCCCGTCAAATACGGCCAGGTCACGAAAGATATGGCGCGGCAGATCATCGAAAAACATCTGAAGCAGGGTGAGCCCATTAAGGAATGGGTCATCAAATAATCAGGAAAGGAATAGTCAACATGCCACGAAAGTTCAATATCACTCTCTGTGACGGCCCCACCTGCATGCAGAAAAACTCCAAGCAGCTGGCGGCGGCGATCGAAAAAGAGCTCGCGGCCCGCGGCTTTACCGAGAAGGTCGGAATCAACCTTTCCGGGTGTCTGGGGATGTGCCAGAAAGGGCCGGTCATGGTCGTCAATCCGGGTTACACGATCTACGGCAACGTGACCGAATCGGATATTCCGGAGATCATCGAGCAGCACATCGTCAAGAAGAAGCCGGTGGCGCGGCTGGTGATCAATGAAGACCATCTCTACAACCGGTTCTTCCGGGTCTTCGGGGACGTCAACTTTTTCGGCAAGCAGATGCGCATCGTTCTGCGCAACTGCGGCATCATCGACCCCGAGAGCATGGATGATTATCTGGCGGTGCGCGGCTATGAGGCGCTGGGGAAGGTGCTGACTGAGATGAAGCCGGCGCAGGTCATCGAGGAGGTCAAGAAGTCCGGCTTGCGCGGCCGCGGCGGGGCGGGCTTTCCGACCGGGATGAAGTGGGAGCTGACCGCCCGGGAGACCGGCCCGGCCAAGTTCGTGATCTGTAACGCCGATGAGGGCGACCCCGGCGCGTTTATGGTCAGGAGCACGATCGAAGGCGACCCGCACACGGTGATCGAGGGGATGTGCATCGGAGGCTACGCGATCGGGGCCTCCCAGGGGTATGTGTACATCCGCGCCGAGTATCCTTTGGCGATCAAGCGCCTGGAAAAGGCGATCGCCGATGCCCGCCGGGAAGGTTTTCTGGGCCGCAACATCATGGGGACGGATTTTTCTTTTGATATCGAGCTGCGCCTGGGCGCCGGGGCCTTTGTCTGCGGCGAAGAGACGGCGCTGATCCATTCCATCGAAGGCCACCGCGGCATGCCGCGGCCGAGGCCGCCGTACCCGTCGGTCGAAGGCCTGTTCGGCGCGCCGACGCTGATCAATAACGTCGAGACTTGGGCTAATATCCCGGTGGTCGTGCTGGACGGGGCCGACTGGTTCAGCCGCGTCGGCACCGAAAAGAGCAAGGGGACGAAGGTCTTCGCGCTCGCCGGAAAGATCAAAAACACCGGGCTGATCGAGGTTCCGATGGGGATGACCCTGCGCTCGATCATCTACGATATCGGCGGCGGGATCCCGGACGGCAAAAAATTCAAAGCGGTCCAGACCGGCGGGCCTTCGGGCGGCTGCCTTTCGGAGCAGTTCCTGGACACGAAGATCGATTATGAGTCCCTCGCCGCGGTCGGCTCGATCATGGGGTCGGGCGGGATGATCGTCGTCGATGAGGATGCCTGCATGGTGAACATCGCCAAGTATTTCCTGGAGTTCACGCAGAACGAGTCCTGCGGCAAGTGCACGCCCTGCCGGGAAGGCACCAAGAGGATGCTGGAGATCCTTATCCGCATCACCGAGGGCAAGGGGCAGAAGGGCGACATCGAGAAGCTCGAGCGCCTGGGGCTCCTGATCAAGAAAGCGTCCCTGTGCGGATTGGGGCAGTCGGCCCCGAATCCGGTGTTGAGCACCATCAAGAATTTCCGCGAAGAGTATGAAGAGCATATCGGGCAGAAGAAGTGCCGGGCGGGGGCTTGCGCCGCGCTCGTCGGATATGAGATCACCGACAAGTGCGTCGGTTGCACGGCCTGCAGAAAGGTCTGCCCCGTCGCCGCTATCACGGGGACCCCTAAAGCGAAGCATGTCATCGACCAGGCGAAGTGCGTGAAGTGCGGCATGTGTTTTCAGGCGTGCAAATTCAACGCGATCGTCAAAAATTGAGGAGTCCTTCCATGGAGAAGATCACCATATATATCAACGATAAGCCCTACAAGGTCGAAGCGGGACAGACGATCATGCAGGCCGCCGACACGCTCGGGTTCCATATCCCGCGGCTGTGCTATCATCCGAAGCTTTCGATCGAGGGCGCGTGCCGGGTCTGTATCGTGGAGGTGGAGGGGGCCAGGACGTATGTGGCCTCTTGCGCGTATCCGGTTTCGGCCGACATGAAGATCCGCACCAACAGCGATGAGATCCGCCGCGCGCGGCGCGACATCGTGGAATTGATCCTGGACAACCATCCGGAGGACTGCCATACCTGCGAGCGCGACGGCAACTGCGAGCTGCAGCGTCTCGCCTACGCGATGGGCATCCGGCGCCGGCATTTCGAAGGAGAGAAAAAACATTACGAGAAGGACCTTTCTTCGACGTCCGTCGTCCGCGACCCCAACAAGTGCATCCTCTGCGGCCGGTGCGTCCGGATCTGCGCCGAGATCCAAAAGGTCACGGCGCTGGGCCAGGCCCATCGCGGCTTTAGGACGGTCGTCATGCCCGCATACGACATGCCGTTCAAAGACAGCGTCTGCACGACCTGCGGCCAATGCATCAACGTCTGCCCGACCGCGGCGTTCGTTGAGAAGAACCAGACCCAGGACCTTTTCCAGAAACTGGGCGATAAGTCGCTGGTCAAGGTCGCCCAGATCGCGCCTTCCGTCCGCGCGGCGATCGGCGAGGCTTTCGGCCTCGAGCCGGGCCGGCAGATGGAGCTGCAGGTGGCGGCAGCTTTGCGCCGTTTAGGCTTTGATTATGTCTTTGACACCCAGTTTTCCGCCGACCTGACGATCATGGAGGAGGCGAGCGAGTTCCTTGAGAGGGTCCAGGGCAAAGGCAAGCTGCCGATGATCACGTCGTGTTCGAGCGCCTGGATGAAGTGCCTGGAGCAGTTCCATCCGGACCTTATCGAGAACGTCTCGACGTGCAAATCGCCGATGTCGATGATGGGCGCGCTGGTCAAGACCTATTTCGCCCAGAAGATCAAACGCGATCCCAAGGAGATCCTCAGCGTCGCGATCATGTGCTGCACGGCCAAGAAGTACGAGGCGGCCCGCCCGGAGATGGTGGTCGACGGCCTGCGCGCGGTCGACATGGTCATCACGACGCGCGAGATCTCCTGGGTCATCAAGTCCGCCGGGCTCGATTTCATCAACATCAAAGGCGAGCATTTCGATGAGCCCCTGGGGTTGTCTTCCGGCGCGGGGACGATCTTCGGCGTCACCGGCGGCGTCATGGAGGCGGCTATCCGCACGGCCTATGAGCTCTATACGGGAGAGACGCTCTTGGATATCGAGCTTGAGAATATCCGCGGGTTCCAGGGGATCAAGGAGGGCAAGATCATCATGGACGGCAAGGAGATCCGGGTCGCGGTGGCCCATGGATTAGGGAATGCCTCCGCGCTTCTCGACATGGCCCGCAAAGACCCGCAGAAGTATCATTTCATCGAGATCATGGGCTGTCCCGGCGGATGCATCGGCGGCGGCGGACAGCCTTACGCGGGCATCAATTCGATCCCGCTGGATGAGAGCTGCCTTATGAAGAGGGCGGAGGCCCTTTATAGCCTGGACCGGACCAAGACGATCCGGCGCAGCCATGAGAACCCCGACATCCAGAGGATCTACAAGGATTTTCTCGGCCGGCCCTTAAGCCCGGTGTCGCATAAGCTCCTGCACACGCATTACAAGCTCCATGAGCCCAAGGGGATCATTCCGCAGGAGTTGAAGGTTCGTTGAATGGACAATTGACAAAAAGTCTATAGTCGATAGTCAATGGTCGATTGTCTATCCCCAAAGACCAAAGACAAGAAACAGGTTCTTCTGCTTTTCGGTTTTGACCATAGACCATCGACTATGGACTATCGACTGACTTGAGACTTTGAGACGTTGAGACTTTATAACTAACTATTCATTCAAAAGGAGCCACACATGATCGACGTAAAAGACGACAAGATGACTGAACTCAGGGCGTTCATGGAACGGGTCAAAAACGAGCCCCATTCCGAAGCTCAGCTGATCGCCATCCTCCATAAAGCTCAAGGGCTTTACGGCTATCTGAGCAGGGAAGTCATGGATGTCGTTTCCGAGGCGATGAACATCCCCACCGCACATATCTGGGGGGTTGCGACCTTTTATCACTATTTTAACCTTAAGCCTAAGGGTAAGCATTCGATATCGGTCTGCCTGGGGACCGCGTGTTTCGTCAAAGGGGCGGCCCAAATCTTAGACGCGGTCAAGAACGAGCTGAAGGTCGATATCGGCGATACGACGGCGGATGGTTTCTTCACGCTGCAGGAGACCCGTTGTCTGGGGACGTGCGGAC
>JBFZAX010000170.1:0-3283 GCA_041308805.1 Candidatus Omnitrophota bacterium
TCGCCTATTATGAGGATCGCCGCGTCTCGATCGTCATCCTGAAAAGCCGCAGCCCCTGGGCGGACCTTCGTAAGATCATCCAAATGGCCGGCCGATGAGATTATGGCGTATGTCCCTTAGCATTCTTTTGGCTTTGTTGGCGATCGCCGCCCTGACGGTGCGTTATATCGAGGCGCGTTCTTTGTTCATCCCCTCATCGGTCATCGAGGAGACCCCCAGGGACGCCGGCTTGGAATATCGCGAAGAATCCGTCATCGTTCCCGGCGGCCCCCGCCTGTCCGCATGGTTCATCCCGGCGCCCGGCGGCCGGGGGACCGTTTATTTTCTGCACGGCAACGGCGGCAACATCAGCCACCGGCTGGAGAAAATAAAGTTCTTCCATGACATGGGTCTCAAGGTCTTTATCATCGATTACCGCGGCTACGGCCGCAGCTCCGGGTCGCCCAGCGAGCCCGGCCTGTATGAAGACAGCCGGGCAGGGTATGATTTCCTCGTCGGGTCGCTGGGGGTCCGGCCGCGGGAGATCATCGTTTACGGCGAATCTCTGGGAGGCGCGGTCGCGGTGGACCTCGCCCAAAAAAAAGAGACCGCGGGGGTGATCGTGGAAGGCACCTTTTCGTCGCTGAGGGATATGGCCAGGGTGTTGTATCCGTTTTTGCCGCCTTGGTTTGTCCGGGCCCGGTTCGACTCCTTCGACAAGATCGCGTCCGTCAAGGCTCCGAAGCTCTTCCTCCACAGCCGAAGCGACGAGATCGTGCCTTTCGCGCTGGGACAGCGTCTTTTTGAGCGGGCGACGGAGCCGAAAAAGATGGTCGTTCTCGGCGGAAGCCATAATCTCGCGTTCTCCGAGAACGAGCCGAAGCTCCGTCCCGCTTTGGATTCTTTTTTTGATTTTTGTCTTAAACAGCAAAACGCCTGAAACAGGCCGCCATGATTTCATCGAAGAAGCGTCAGGACGTCCGGCAGCAGCCGGCCTCGGAGCGGATAAGAAATTTTTCCGAGGTCGCGGCAGGATTTGACCCAGAGGCCGCGGCCCTGGAGGCCGGCCGTTGTCTCGCTTGTAAAAGTAAGCCATGCTCCCGGGGGTGCCCGGTCGGGATCGATATCCCGTCTTTTATCCAGCTGATCAAAGAGGGCGAGCCGGAGGCGGCCCTTAAAAAGATCAAGGAGAGGAATTTTCTGCCGGCGGTCTGCGGCCGAGTCTGCCCCCAGGAAGATCAGTGCGAGGCGGCGTGCGTCCTGAACAGCAAAAAAGCGTCCATCAACATCGGTGCCCTTGAGCGTTTCGCTTCGGATTTCGGCGAGGGGGGCAGGGCGGTACCTTCGCGTCGCATCCGGCGTTCCGGAGCGATGAAAGTCGCGGTGGTCGGTTCAGGGCCGGCGGGCTTGACATGCGCGGCGGAGCTGGCCACGCTGGGCCACGGCGTAACCCTTTTTGAATCACTCCATGAGGCGGGCGGTGTTTTGGTCTACGGGATCCCGGAGTTCCGTCTTCCCAAGAAGATCGTGGCCAAAGAGGTGGCTTTTATCCGTTCCTTAGGGGTCGAGATCAGGACCAATATCCTGATCGGGAATTCTTTGACGATCGAAGACCTCTTTGCCCAGGGGTACGGGGCGATCTTTCTGGGGACGGGTGCGGGGCTTCCCAACTTTCTCGGGATCGATGGGGAACACGCGGCCGGCGTCTATTCGGCCAATGAATTCCTGACCCGCGTCAACCTGATGAAAGCCTCCGAGTTTCCGGATTTCGGCACGCCGGTGCGGGTCGGCAAGGCAGTCGTCGTGGTCGGCGCGGGGAATGTCGCGATGGACAGCGCGCGCTGCGCGCGGCGCCTGGGCGCAAAAGTCACCCTGGTCTACCGGCGCACGGAAAGCGAGATGCCTGCCCGCCGCGACGAGATCGAGAACGCGCGCGCGGAGGGGATCCGGTTTGAGCTCTTGGCCGCGCCCCGCAGGATCCTGACGGATGAACGGGGAGCGGTGGCGAGCGTCGTGTGCCAGCGCATGAAACTCGGCGAAGCCGATGCCTCCGGCCGGCCGAGGCCCGTGCCTGTCCCTGATGCGGATTTTTCTGTTGAGGCAGATACCGTCATCGTGGCGATCGGGCAGAGCCCGAATCCTTTGGTCATGAAAATGACGCAAGGGCTTGAGGTGACCTCGCGCGGGACCATTAAGGTCGACGAGAGCGGCCGGACGACGAGGACAGGGATCTTTGCGGGCGGAGATATCACCACCGGGGCGGACACCGTTATCTCCGCGATGGGGGCCGGCAAGAGGGTGGCGCGAGAGATCGACGCCTTCCTGAAAAAATCGAAGCGAAAAGCCGGGAGCCGACATGGAAAATAAGGTCACTGTCGCTGCGCTGAGGAATTTCAAGGGCAGCCGCAAGATCACGATGCTCACCGCCTATGATCATCCGATGGCCGCGGCTGTCGATCAGGCGGGCATCGATATCGTCCTGGTAGGAGATTCGGTGGCGAACGTCGTCCTGGGCCTGGAATCGACGAAGCAGGTCGGCATGACGCAGATGCTTTATCACGCCCAAGCCGTCCGTCGGGCGGTGCGGCGGGCTTTTTTGATAGGGGATATGCCTTTTGAAGCGTATCAGACAGACATCGGCCAGGCGGTCGCCAATGCCCGGCGCTTCATCGATGAAGCCGGCTGCGATGCCGTCAAGCTCGAGTGGTTCGAGCGAGCCGTTGAGGCGAGCCGCCTGATCGTCGAGGCCGGGATCCCCGTGATGGGGCACGTCGGATTGACCCCCCAGACCGCTGACCGGCTGGGAGGGTTTAAGGTCCAGGGCAAGGATGCGGAAGCGGCGAGCCGTCTGATCAAGCAGGCCATTGATCTTCAGGGGGCGGGGTGTTTTTCTGTCTTGCTGGAATGTGTTCCCGACCGGGTCGCCGGGCTGATCACCGACAGGCTCGAAGTCCCGACGATCGGCATCGGCGCGGGGCCTTTCTGCGACGGACAGGTGCTGGTGACTCACGACCTCTTAGGCCTTTTTGACCGGCATACGCCTAAGTTCGTCAAAAAATACGCCCATCTCAGCGAAGAAATGGTCGAGGCGTTCCGCGCCTTCGCGCAAGAGGTCAGGGAGGGGAAGTTTCCGGACGATGAGCATTCTTTTCATATTGATCCGGAAGAGCTCAAGAAGCTGGAGGGAGGAGAGGATCGGGTCAGTCTATAGTCAATGGTCGATAGTCGATTGTCTATGGATAAAGGACCGGTTTTAGGTTACACAGGTTAAGAAGGTTACTGTCACAATAAAAGGCAAAAGCTT
>JBFZAX010000171.1:0-3824 GCA_041308805.1 Candidatus Omnitrophota bacterium
CCATCTCGATCAACTTGTCCACCGCCCGCTCCTCGGTGTCGGCGACGAGGATGCCCTCGACGGTCTCGTTCAGGTTCTTTTTGGCTAAGTACGTGTAGGTCGGCATGTTTGGCTCCCGGCTAAACAACACACAAAAGTTCAAAACCACCCGCCGTCAACGCCGTCAAAGCCGTCAATGGCGTCAAGAAAAATTCTATGACTCTCTCCTGACGGCTTGGACGGCTTAGACGCCTTTGACGGCTTTCTATCCCAGCTCCGTCACCCGCATGACCTCTTCGGGCGTCGTCAGGCCGGCGGCGATCTTGGCCCAGCCCTCCTGCAGCAGCGTGCGCATCCCCGCCTCGATCGCTATCTTCTTGATCTGCGTCGAAGAGATCTTGTCGATGACCGCCTGGCGGATCGCCTCGTTGATGAGCAGGATCTCATAAATGGCGATGCGGCCGCGGTAACCCGTGAACTTACAGGCCTCGCAGCCTTTGCCTTTATAGATGAACTCCGGCTTTTCGATCTTCTCAAAAGACTCGCGCGTCGGGGCCTTGTCCTTCATGACGTCCTTGAGCGCGACCTTGGTCTTGCAGTCCGGGCAGACGGTGCGCACCAGGCGCTGCGCGATGAACGCCTGAACCGAGGAGGCGACCAGATACGGCTCTAAACCCATGTCCACCAGGCGCGTGATGCCCGACGGCGCGTCGTTCGTGTGCAGCGTCGAGAAGACGAGGTGGCCGGTCAGCGCGGTGCGGATGGCAAGCTCGGCGGTCTCGAGGTCTCTGACCTCGCCGACCATCATGATGTCCGGGTCGTGGCGCAGGAGGTTGCGCAGGGCGCTGGCGAACGTCAGGCCGATCTTGGCGTTGACCTGCAGCTGGGTCACGCCGATCAGCTCGTATTCGATCGGGTCTTCGACGGTGATGATCTTGGTGTCCGGCTTGTTGAGCCGCGACAAAAAAGAGTACAGGGTCGTCGTCTTGCCGGACCCCGTCGGGCCGGTCAGAAAGACGATGCCGTGGGGTTTCTCCAGGAGCTCCTCGATCATCTCTAAGTCCTTGGGCGAAAGGCCGAGCTCCTTCATACTGAAGAGCATATCCGTCGGCAGGATGCGGATGACCATGTTCTCGCCGTACAAGGTCGGGATGATCGACAGACGCAGGTCCACGTCGATCTCGCCGAGCTTCACCTTGGCGCGGCCGTCCTGCGGCAGACGGCGCTCGACGATATCCATGTTCGCGATGATCTTGATGCGCGAGACGATCGCCAGATGCAGCTGTTTGATCGAATCAGGCACCGGCACGTCGTATAAAATACCGTCGATGCGGTAGCGGACCTTGACGCGGTCGCGGTACGGCTCGATGTGAATGTCGGTGGCGCGCGACTGGATCGCCTCGGCGATGAGCTGGTTGACGAGCTTGACGACGGAGGCGTCCTGCGCCATCTTCTCCGGCGAGTCCAGGACCATGATGCCCTCTTCGGGCCTGGCCTTCTTCGCGGCCGCCGGCGCCTCCTCCTTCTTGTCGAGGATGCCCTCGGCCATCGTGGCGCCCATCCCGTAATACGACTTGATCGACGCCATGATCTCGGATTCGACCGCCAGGACCACCTCCACCTCGAAACCGAGGTGGAACTTGATGTCTTCCGTGGGCCAGACGTCCAGAGGATTGGAGACCGCGATGGTCAGCGTGTTGGCCTTGAGCGACAACGGCATGAACTTGTAGTGCCAGACAAAGCGGGCCGGGACCGCCTTGATCACGTCGTCGGGGATGACCTTGTCCTTGAGGCTGGGCAAAAAAGAGATGGAGAGCTGCTCGGCCAGGGTCACCAGGAGCTGCTCTTCGGTGATGTAGCCCAGACGGATGAGCGCTTTGCCCAGAAGCTCACCGGTCTTTTCGTGCTCGCGCAGCGCCAGGTCCAATTGCCCCTGCGTCAGGACGCCGCGATGGATCAACAATTCACCCAGTTTCAGCATAGGTCATCCCTCGTGTCACATCTGGGGCAGGGCCCCGCGCATATAAAAATCTTCGTCGGGAACGCTGTCCATCCGGCCCGCCGTGATCCGCTCGCATCCCGAGAGCGTCTCCTCGAGCGTCACGTACTGGCCCGGCCGGTTCGTGTAGAGCTCGGCGGTGAAAAACGGCTGCGTCAAAAAAAGGTCCAGCTTGCGGGCGCGGTGGAAGATGAGCCGGTCGTTCTTGGTCAGCTCTTCCAAGCCCACGATCGCGACCAGCCGCTGCAGCTCCTCGTATTTATGAAAAAGGCGCACCACTTCCTCAGCCACGGTAAAATGTCTCTTGCCGACGATCGCGGGGTCCAGATAGCTCGACGACGACATCAAAGGGTCGACCGCCGGATACAATCCTTTTTGGACGCGCGGTCGCGACAAGACGAGGATCGCATCCAGATGCGCAAAAATGCAGACGACCGCGGGGTCCGTCAGGTCATCGGCCGGCACATACACCGCTTCGATCGCCGTGATCGAGGCGCCTTCGCGGGCGCTGATGCGCTCGTGGAAATCGCCGATCTCGCTCGTCAGGGTCGGTTGGTAACCCGTCTCCGACGGTATCCGGCCCAGGAGCGCGGAGAGCTCGCTGCCGGCCTGCGCGAAACGGAAAACGTTGTCGATCATGAACAGGATGCTGTGCCCCTGGGTCTGCAGCGCCTCGGCAAAGGCGACGCCGGTGGAGACCACCTCGAAGCGCGCGCCCGGCGATTCGTCCATCTGGCCAAAGACCAAAACCGAGCGCGGCAGGATATCCCCGCGCTCAAATTCATAATAAAGCTCGTTGCCTTCGCGGATACGCTCGCCCGCGCCGGTGAAGACGCACATCCACTGCTGCTTTTTGATGATGTTGTGGATGATCTCCAGGATCAAAAGGCTCTTGCCGAGGGCCGCGCCGCCGAGAATGCCCGTCTTGGTGTTCTTGACGAGCGGGAACAGCAGGTCGATCATCTTGATGCCGGTCTCGATGATCTCGCGCGGCGGGGCCGCCTCTCCTGCGACGGAGATCTTTTTCTGCTGGCTCGACTTGCGCACCGGGTACGCCGGGGAAGCGGCGAAGGCCCCTTTTTTATCGATGGGCTGGCCCATGACATTGACGACGCGGCCCAGGACGTGATCGCCCAAAGGAACGCTTAAAGAATGGCCTGTCCGGCGCACCTCGGCGCGGCGCGCCAGGCCATAGGTCGGCGTCAGCGCCATGCAGCGCACGACCGCGCCCGCCCGGAACTCGACCGCCTCAAGCACCACCGGCTCGCCGTCGTAGGAAGCCGTCTCCAGGATCTCGTCGACCAGGGGAAGGGCGTTCTTCGACGCGAAGACCACGTCCACCACAGGACCATGGACAGCGAAGACGTGACCCGACGCTAAAGGCTTCTGGGCGCTCATGAGATCGTCTGACTCCACTTCAGGCGGCTGGCGAAGATCTCCCGGATGTGCTTTTCGCTCCGGGCGTGATAACTCTTGAAATACTCATAAGAGAGGCGGCGGTTGGTCTCGCGGATCTCCTCGTGGCTGCCTTCCAAATGGAGGATGCGCGCCGCGCACTCGGAGAGCTTGCTCTCCCAAAACATGTCGTAGAGCGTCTGCAAAAGCGACGCGCGCACCAGATAGTCGATCACGCGCGCCTTGTTCGGTTCGGTCAGAGGCTCCGGCTTCGTCTTCGCCGAGGCGGGCCGGGCCGGCGCCCAGCGAAAAACATCCGGGCACGGCAGGACCTTTTTGACATCGACCTGCTGGACCGTCAACGACAAAAACCGCGGATAAGCCACGAGCACCGAACCAACCTTCTTGCTCAAAAACTTTTCGATCAAAAGGTCCCGCACCGCGCCGGCGC
>JBFZAX010000172.1:0-3421 GCA_041308805.1 Candidatus Omnitrophota bacterium
GGGCTTCTCCCGGAAGATGAGATAGGCGCCGGCCAAAACCAGCACGGCGGCCCCCCCGAGGGCCCATTTCAGCCAGGGGCGCCCCTTCCCCGCCTTATGGTTGGGGTGGCCGTTCCTGAAAGTGCCCCGGAACCAGCGGTCCAGCTCGTCCTTGTAGGCGAAAACCGGGGATTTATGCCCTCCCCCCTCCGCCCTGTGGACGGGCATGCCGTGGTTGGCCTCCCAGCGGTGGCAGGTCCGGATGTCGCACCCCAGGTAGGCAGCGATCTCCTTCCAGGATCTGAGGAGGTTGCCGTTGGATATTTCGCTCACGCCGCTGCCCTCGGCCGGTTAAGTTGTGAGAACCTTGTATTTTACGGATATGGGGCGGGGAGTCAAGGCGTCAAGAAGACAATGGGGGCAGACGATCTTTTCCCTTGAATGAGAATTTTTGTTCGTTATCGACATCTATATAAGTAGAATGTCGAATCGAAGCCGACTTAAAGATGTTGGGCTAGATGGAAACCTCTCATCATAGGGAAGAAGAATTTAAACAGATCGTAGAGGACTATGCCCGGTATATGTCTTCTCAGATCCAACGCTACAATCTCCCCAAGTACGGACTTGATCCTGAGGATGTCCTGCAGGACGTCAAGATCAGGATCTGGAAGCTCCTTCAGGCAAACAGGACCATCGTGAGCCCTGCAGCCTATATTAAGAAGATCGTCAGCTCAGCCGTCATCGACCAGCTCCGCAAACGCCGCCGGGATGAGAGCCTTTATCATCATGAAAAGCAGAAGCGCATTTCCGAACAGGAATCCTCCTACCGCTGGGAGGTGATCCGAAAAAAGGTACTGGAAGAGACAGTTGGCCAGGCCGTGAATCGGCTCATCAACTCCAGACGCCAGGTTGTCAAGCTGTATCTATTGAACCTCACGATCCAGGAGATCGCCAGCTATCTCCGATGGAGCCAAGATAAAACTCGAAACCTGTTATATCGGGGCTTGACCGATCTGAGGCAATCATTGAAGGACATGGAAGCCGAGAATGAAGATCGAACTTGACCGATTGAGAACACTCTTTCAGGGATACGCCGCTTCAAAACGGCCTTCCGATCGACACGGTTGTCCTTCTCCGCGTGTGATGGCCGGGACATTCGAATCATCGTTATCAAGACGGGCACGAAAAATTATCGCGGATCATATCTCAGAATGCCCGTTCTGCCGGGAAGAATTCATGATGTTTCTGGAAGCTCGAAGATCGGAGGCCGGGGCGCCAGAGCCCGAAGAACAGGCCAGCCCGGACCAACCCCGACCGCTTCCCCGAAAAAGCGCTGGAGGATCCGGCCTGGCGGCAGTCTGGCAATATGCCAGTGTCCTGATCGGCCTGGGCCTCGCGATATCCTCGTTCTTTATCGTCATCCAACACAAGCATCTTTCCGAGGTTCAAAGATCCAACGAATCCGAAATCCGGCTGCTGTTCCCAAGAGCGAGCCAGGTCATTGCGGCCCCCCCGATCTTCCGATGGCGAAAAAGCCCAACGGTCGACTACTATGTTCTTGAGCTGTTCGACGAAGCGATGCTGCCGATCTGGACCAGCGAGAAGATCCGCGGTATCCAAGCGTCTCTTCCCCCTAATGTCTTCTCGGGTCTGCGCCCGGGGAAATCGTATTATTGGATGGTGACCGGTTTCTCTCGCGATTCTAGAACCGAGGAATCCGGGCTATCCCGGTTTTCACGCGGGCATCAGAGGTAACCCCCTCTTCTTACCGGGTCAGGGGCGAGGGGTCGCCCTGCAGCATGAAACTCGCCCAGTAATAGGGATGGTCCCATGAGGAATCAAGCATTTTGATTTTTGCATATCGGAGAGACTCGCTCTTGGACCTGCCAAGGATGAGATTTCGATAGAATTCGTGCATAAAGAAGACCGTGGCCTTATCGCTGATCGGCCAGAGTGAAGCGATAATGGAGCGTGCTCCGGCGAAGAAGAACGGCCTGGTCAATGCCATCGGTCCTTCCGATTTCTCCAGGTGTCCCTTCGCTGTTTGGCAGGCCGACAGGACCACCATCCCGGCGTTCATCGCCAATCCATAGATCTCCCTCGTCTGAAGCAGTCCGTCATCCTCCGATGTGTTCGCCGAAGACAGGATCAAGGCCGATCGGGAGGGAAAGCGTTCATCGAGCGACCCATGGCAGGCGAAATGAATGATACGATAATCCATCAGGGCCATCGTCTTAAGTCGGGTCTCACTGGCCGAGTCACCCGTGAGAACATCCGACATCTGGGCCGGAAATTGCTTCGCGATATCCAGGACCTCTTTTTTGCTGAAGGGGAGCGAAGGCACCTGCATTTCGGACTTTCCCCGCATGGCCTTGATGCCAAGCTGACGGCCTGGAACGGCGCGTCCGCCATAATCGTCATTCGGATCATATGCCGGCCCTCCGATCGCCAGAAGAGCCTTTTTCCATTTCCCAGGCTTACCCGCGCTCTTAAGCAGCATGAGTGACGAGGCTGATGGACAATAGGAAACGGGCACATTTTCTATGAGGTATTTTGAACCCGGTCCATCCGGGATTCTCAAGGCCTCGAAAGGCAGATGATACAGCACCCCGTCCGGGACCACCAGGACAGACTTGGCGCGGTTGAAGCTCTCATCACGTTCGAGTGGCATCAACTCCCGTCCGATCCTCTCCGCGGGCACGATCCCTGCGCGTGAATCCAAAGACCGGTCCGAGATGAACCTTAGGTACGCACGCAATGAAGCCTCGACTTCGCCCCTTGCTGGCAACCGGTACAACCGAATGTCCTGCGGCGAAATTCTGAGGAGATATGAACTCTGCTCACCCAAGTAGTATTCGAGCAAAACGGCGGCCTCAGAGAGAAGCATCCCTTGAATATCCGCGATGCCGCTGATGCTCTTGCGCCAACGATCTTCCTGATTATCTTCCTGGACTTTCATCTCCGATATCAGCCTGACGTATTCATCCTCCTCCATCTCCAGCTCGTTGACGAGGGCTACTTCTTCTTCCCGGGAAGCCGGATGGCCTGCAATCCTCGAGCAGAGCTCCTTGATATTCCTGGAGATGGCGTGCTGACGTTCCTCCAGAACCGACCGATCGGTTGCGGCAACATCGGCAAGGGCTTCTTGCGCATTCTCCAGGAAGGCCCGGGCTTTGGCTCTTTCGACCAGGTCGAACAACTCCGAAAGCACATCCCCAGACGCCTTTCGGGCATGGCGAGCAGCGAGGATATGGATCGCCCTTTCGTAGGCATCGAACTTGTTCCGAGCGAATCCGATGCTAAAGGGTTCCGCGGGTATCCGGCCCCTCAGGCGTTCCAAGGCTTCGATGGATTTGCGAAAGAAAGACAGCGCAGAAGAATCGTCCTGCTTCATTTCATAGCACTGGCCAAGTCCATAACAACATTCCATAAGGATGTTCTC
>JBFZAX010000173.1:0-5029 GCA_041308805.1 Candidatus Omnitrophota bacterium
GGGCTGAACTATATAGAAAAGCGCCGCGGCCATAGACAGCCAAAAGTCCCGGAAAAGGATGTTCAGGATCCAGAAGATCGCCAGCGCCGTTGCGATGTGAAGAAGCACGTTCGTAAGATGATAACCGAAAACGTTCAACCCTCCGATCGCGTGGTCGAAGGCGTAGGTGACGATCTGCAAGGGCCTGTAAAAACCGCTCGGCCGGTCCGAGCCCTGGATGATGTTGGTGGAAAAGATCTCGCCAAGATATTTCCAATCGCTGATAAACCTGTTCTGCTGGATGAGCTGCTCGTCGTCCAGGAGAAATTGCCCGTTAAGGGCGTTGGCGTAAACGACGATCCCCGCCAGGGCGATCGCGGCGACCGCCAGCCAGATCCGTTTTTTCGGCAAGCTCGGGCGGGCTTGCGCGCCGCGACCCTGCGAGCGGCCCTCGCCTCCTTCCCGCTCGAGGAATTTGCGGACCTTGCGTTCCTTCATCCCCAGCTCCGAAGCGATGGCGGCCGGCGTCTTAAGCCCGCGGTTCTTGAGGATATATTCTTTATCTTGCGGTTTCATGGTGAGATAATTTTAACGCGAATGAGTCGATAGTCGATGGTCAATAGTCTATGGTTAAGAACCAAAACAAAACGATGAGGCACTTCGGCTTTGACTATAGACCATAGACTATAGACTATCGACTGACTTGGGACCTTGGGACGTTGAAACCTTGAGACCTATCTATCTAATACTCTCTGCGTCTCCAATGCCTTCTCCAACTCCGGATCGAGCGTAAACCCCAGCGCCTTGGCCCGGTCCGCGCAGCGCCGGGCTTCTTCGTAACGCCCCTGCTTTGAATAGATCACAGCAAGATTGGCAAAAACCGTCGGGCGGCCGGGAAAAGCGAGAGCCGCCTTTTCGTACGTCGCGATGGCGCGTTCCGCAGCCCCCTGCTTCATCTGAATGGCCGCCAGGAGATGGAACGCTTCCTCTTGGTCAGGATCGATCCGCAGGGATCGCGCAGCCGCCTCCTCGGCCTCCTTCAGCTGCCCTGCCTCCCAGAGAGCCACCCCGAGATTAAAATAAGCATCCGCGTAGTCGGGGTCGATCTCAATGGCTTTTCGATAGGCCGGGATGGATCCATCCCGGTGGCCCGTCTCAGCCAGCACATTTCCCAGATTGTTGTAAGCGAGCGCAAAACCGGGGTCGATCCGCAAGGCTTCCTCAAACGCCTCGCGCGCCTTCGGCCGGTCGTCTTTCGCGATATAGGCATTCCCGAGATTGTTAAAAGCCATGGCCACGACCTTGTTCATGTCGGGCTTGGCGTCAATCAGTTTTTTATAGAGGGTGATCGCCTGGTCCGTCTGCCCCTGGCCGGAATAGACGTTCGCCAGATTATAGAGGGCGCGCGGACTTCCGGGCGAATATTTGAGGGTGCGCATGTAAAAACTCACAGGCTCGCGCCAGGTCAAGTTCTGGCGGGCGGTCAGGACCCCGCAAAATACCGTCCATCCCATGACACCGGCCCAGACGGCCTTTCGGAAACGCCGCTCGCGCAAAAGTCGCGCCAGCAGGTCCGAAAGGATGATGAAAAAGCCGACCGAAGGAAGATAGAGCCAATGTTCGGCCATATACGCGTTGATGGGATAAAGATTCGCGACCGGGAGCAGCCCGACGAAAAACCAGATGAGCGCAAAAAAGATGAGCGGATCCCGACGCCGGGCCCAGCGGCCTGCGGCCGCGCAACCGGCCAAAAGGGCCACCCCCGCCCACACCCTCGGCTCCGAGAATGAAAAAACGGGGTTGCCGTATTCCATGTGGAGGCCGAAAGGCCACCAAAGGAGACGCGCGTAGTTCGCGATCGCCACGAAAACCCCGGGCAGGCGCTGCCAAAGTGTCGTCGCGAAGGGATCAGGCAAGAAGGCCTTGAATAACGTGGTGCGCACGATCCCATAGACGAGCGTCAAGGCCAGGATCGCGGCCCATGCGGGCCAAAGGACCCTCTTGCGAAAAGCCAGATGATATAACAAAAGAAGAGCCGGTAAAATGATGCTGTTTTCCCTGGACAGCAATGCCAACCCTGCCGACAGGACCAAGGCTAAAAAGACCGGCGCCTTGGGACGCTGCTCGGCCTTGATATAAAAAATGAAAGCCGTTAAGAGAAAGATCAGGACCAGGGAGTCGGCCCGGCCCGAAATATAAGTCACCGCCTCGGTGTGCACCGGATGGACGGCAAAAAGAAGCGCTGCCACAAACGCCATCCGTTCGTCCCGCGCCAGCACGGACACGAACCAAAAAAGGCTCAAGGCCGCCAGGACATGCAACAGGATATTGGTCAGATGATATCCGGAAGGCCGGTATTTCCACAGGGCGTAATCGCTCATATAGGTCAACGCCTGCATCGGCCGATAAAAACCGAACTTCCTCCCCGCTCCGGCCGCCAGGTCCCTCGTAAAGACCTGGCCGAAGTTCGCCCAGTTCTTGATCAGGCTGTTCTCGGTGATCAGGATATCGTCATCCCAGATGAACTTTCCCTGGAATGCCGTGGAGTAACACAAAAAACCGACCGCTGCGATAACCAGGACAAAAAAGACCGTTCGGGCCGAAGGACGGCCAAAAGCCGACTCCCCGGGGCCTCCATGGACGCTGGAAACGCGCCCGGGACCTGCCAGCCTCCCTTTCACTTTCTTAGCCACGCCGCTCCTTCAAAAGCCTCCCCGATCAACCGATCAGGCTTTTGTGTCTGATTATGGACCAAAAAATACGGTTATTCAAGAAAAAATTTGCCATTCATATTTGTCTTAACCTGTTGATAAATTGAAAGTTAAGTCCCTGATGTTGGCCGTCGAAGTCAAAATTAGCTTGCCAAAACCCCTCTCTTCCTGTATAATTTTTACCTTCCCCAAAGATGCTTTCATCCGGTGGCTCTGGCGCCATTCTCGCCTAAAGAGTTACCTTTTAAACAAAACGAGGTTTGCCATGACAGGTGAAAATCGCGCCGGTGTCATCGATATCGGCTCACGCTCGATCAAGCTCCTCATCGGGCAGGTCGTCAAAGACGACATCGAGGTCATCGAGTCGCTGAAGAACGTCGTCCCCATCGCCCACGACGCGTTCCTCAAAAACCGCATTTCCCAGGAAACGATCAACCAGACCGTCTCAATCCTGGAGAAATACAAACAGGTCCTGCGCGATTACAAGATCGACCAGCTCAAGGTGGTCGCCACGACCGCCATGCGCGAGGCCCAGAACCGGGACCTGTTGACCGACACCCTCTACCGCAAGACCGGCCTTTCGGTCGAGGTCCTGACAGGCGGCGATATTGTCTATTATATCGATGCCTACCTCTCCTACAAGCTTAAAGATACGTATCCCATCCATGAAAAAAACATCCTCATCGCGGAATTGGGCTCCGGCAGCCTGGATATCTCGGTCATGGAGCAGGGGTTCACGCAGATGCACATCACGCTCCCCCTGGGGACGCTGCGCCTCAAGCAGCTGATGAGCAAGCTCAACCGCGGCCTCCGGGAAACGACCGACGCGGTCACGGAATACATCCATAACGAATTCGTCCAGCTGGGCCGGATGCTGCCGCCCATCAAGATCGACGACGTGATCCTGATCGACGAGAACTACGCCCCTTATCTTTCCAGCATCCTCAGCGCCAAGGTCCGGACGTCCAAATTCTTCTCCCTTCGGCACCACGACGCGCAAAGCCTGCGGACGACCCTGACGGACCGCAAGGCCGAGGAGATCACCAAGAGCTACCGCGTGCCCGCGGAGATCTCCGATACCTTCGCTGCCTACGCGATCCTCCTGAACATGTTTTTCTCCCTGATCCACAACGAAGAGATCTACCTCCTGGAGACCTCCCTGGCGGAGGCGATCCTCGCCCACACCCTGCTGGAGCTGGAGCTCTCCAAAAAATACAACAAGACGAACCAGCTCTTGTCCGTGGCGCGCGCCATCGGCCGTAAATACGATACGGACCTCGAGCACGCCGCCCATGTCGCCGGGCTGTCCGAAAAGATCTTCAACGGCCTGCGCGAACAGATGGGGCTGAAAAAAGACACCCTGCTGCACCTCCTCTTGGCCGCGCACCTGCACGACATCGGCATGTTCATCCATAACCGCGCGCACCATAAGCACAGCGAATACATCATCAGCTCGCTGAACTTCTCCCGGCTCAGCGACGATGAGCTTAAGCTGATCGCCTGCATCGCCCGCTACCATCGCAAGGCCGCGCCGTCCGAGAACCATCTGCTCTACGGTTCTCTCTCAAGCGCAGAGCAACTCCTGGTGCAGAAACTCAGCGCGATCCTGCGCGTCGCCAACGCCCTGGACAGATCCCATCGGCAGAAGATCAAGGACATCGAGGTCAAGACCGGGCCGGCCGTGACGATCTCCTTTACCGCCGACTCCGACGCCATCCTGGAAACGCAGGATTTCCAGGAAAAAAAAGGAGCCCTCGAGGAGATCCTCGGCGCCACCATCAACCTGACGACCCGCCGCTAGATCATGGAAAAAAATACCTCCGCCCCCGGCGACCGTTTCATCCATCGCGACTTAAGCTGGCTCGCCTTCAATGAACGGGTGCTGGAAGAGGCGCTCGACACGACCAACCCCCTTCTGGAGAGGGCCCGGTTCCTCGCCATCTTCATCAACAATCTTGACGAATTCCTGATGGTCCGTTGGGCGAACCTCAAGCGGCTCATCGATTCCGGCCACAACCACGCGGACAACTTCGGCTATTATCCTTCGGATATCCACGCCCGGGTCAAAGCCCGGATCGCGGAGCTGACCGAACGCGCCTATCGAGTCCACGCCGAGAAGATCAAGAAAGACCTCGAAAAGAGCCGGATCGACTTCAAAGACCCCAAAGGGCTGTCGCCGGAGCAGAAACGGTTCGTCAATAAATATTTCGACACCAGCGTCTTTCCGATCTGCACGCCCATGGCCGTCGACCAGGGACACCCTTTTCCGGTTTTGACCTCCAAGACCATCGCCTTTGCGGTCAACCTCACGCGCTATGACAAGCCCTATCTCGCGATCT